>QMSF01000010.1 GCA_003649565.1 Thermoprotei archaeon
ATCGAGAGGATACTTAATACCATTAAGAGCTACGTGGAGCTGTTAAGAAGAGAATTAGAGGTTAAAATTGAGGATATGGCATAGTAAAGGAGAGCTATCCCAAGCTTTTTATTAGTCTTTCACAGCGTTAAGCTATGGGTGGTCTTAAATGGTTAAGATGCCGCCTGAGGTCTTGAAGTTACTTGAGCAAACAGCTCCTAAAGCACTATGTGTTATAGCTACTGCCTCGAAAGATGGTAAACCGAATGTCGTGCCTATAATATTCGCATGGCCTTTGAATGACGAGAAGATACTCATAGCTGACAATTTCTTCAATAAGACAAGGCTTAATCTAGAGGAGAATCCTCGAGCATCATTAACGTTCTGGGACCCTGAGACTAGAGAGGGGTATCAAGTTAAAGGGGGCATTGAGATTCATACATCGGGCCCTATATTTGAAGAAGCTGCCTCTAAAGTTCGCGCTGTAAGACCTACCCTCAACACTAAGGCTGGCATAGTGCTAAAGGTTGAAGAAGTATATACAGTGAAGCCAGGGCCTGATGCAGGTAAGAGAATAGCTTAGCTATTCGCTGAGCTCAGCTGCTAGTGTTTCCCACGATATTTTCTTGGGATCTAAGTAGGTCGTTATTTTTCCGTTTTTCATTAATGCCACTCTATCACATACGAGCCTTATAAAATCGACGTCATGGGATACTATTATGAAGGTCTCCTCTAGCCAAGATCGTGACGTCATTATCGATTTTGCTACTTCAACTTTAGTTAGTGGATCCATAGTCCCCGAAGGCTCATCGAGTACTACTATTCTAGGCTCTTTAATCAAAACCTGCGCTAAAGCTACTCTGTGTCTCTCGCCTTCGCTTAGTTCATCAGGGTATTTGTTGAGTATTTGATCAACAACTTCTGGATCGAGACCTACGGATTTCAATGTGTATATTGCTTTCATTCTAGCTAGCTCCTCGGGGAGTTCTAAGCCTATTGACGTGCTCAGGTTCTGTAGAACTGTTCTGTGAGGATAGAGCGCATATTCTTGATGCAAAAGGCCTATGTAGCTTGAGGCTATAGCTCTTCCTTCATAGCCTGGTTTCGTTATATCATACCATTTATCTCCGACTTTAAGCTCAACCCTACCTGATGAAGGCTCGGTTACACCACATATTATTCTTGAGAGAGTCGTTTTTCCAGCTCCGCTTCTTCCTACGATTCCAAATATCTCTCGCTCCTTAACGGTGAAAGTCACGTGGTCAACAGCCTTTGTCAAACCTCTATCAAGAGAGTAGTAGTATTTGGTTACATCTATGACTCTTAATATCTCATCGCCTACTGGTGCTTGTTCTGGCGTAAACTCTTGAACCCCTCTTAGAAATGAGGAGACAACTTCAGATGCAGGTGCATCCATAATTATTCTTCCTTTCTCAAGCCATATCACTCTATCACATAATCTCTGTAGTACGCTTGGTATGTGAGATGCAACGATCATGCATTTTCCTTTCTCCTTGAATTCCTTGATTAACAGGTCGCTTATGAGATTGGCATTATATGGGTCTAGAGTGCCTGTAGGCTCGTCAGCTAGGAGTATAATGGGATTAACCGCTATCTGTCTTGCAAGCACTACTCTTTGTTTTTCTCCTCCACTTAGGGTTTCAGCTGGATGAAGCATTCTATGCATTAAATTCACGAGTTTGATGTAGTCGATAGCCAATTTCGGCGCTAAGCTCTCCTTAACTCTAGCTCTTCTTAACGCCTCCATGACGTTCTCTATGGGCGTTAAGTTACCATATAGAGCGAATGTCCTTTGAAACATTATGGCAACTCTAGCTCTAACGGCTTCGGCAATTTCTCTATCTATGTCGCCCCAAAAGTCGACTATTCTGTGCTCCATTGGTGTATTACAGTGAGGACATGGTTTACCATCATAGATCGGAGTTTCAACCCAGGAGCATGATGGACAATAAGCTACATGATATATGACCTTTCCTTCTGTTGGCTCGTAACCTTTAACGCCTCTAATCATATGCATTAAGACAGACTTACCTGCTCCGCTCTTGCCTAGAATACCCAGGCTTTCTCCAAGGTTTAATTTAAATGATACGTTATCGAGAACCTTAACGCCATTAAACTCTTTGCTTACTTTATAAACTTCCAATAGCAATGTCATTTATTACACCTTTATGCCTCAAAGGGTATTGGGGCCAAAAAATATTACATGGATGGGGTTATAAGCAATCATGCCAAACACTTATTTTGATGCAATATAAAGATGTTGAAGTAGAAGGTGCATTAGATGTACGATTACGGGTACTACATATTCGAAGGCGGACCCTATAGAAAGAATGAGGTTATCGATCTCATAGAGGATTTAGGTGGAGTCGTGATACAGGAGTTCGTCATAGGCCTGGACCTAGTGATGTTTATTGCTATTCCGAAAGTTGATTTGGAGAGTTTTATGAAACTGGCGAGTGAAGTAAAGGCTAAAGTGCGCGAGGCCAAGCTGATAGGCTCTGAAATAGCTGTTGTGCCTCCCAGCATGTCTTATAGGCATCTCCCTCACCCTGCATGCGATATTAATGAGTATCTGAGGAGGTTTGGAGCCAAAACGTTCATGGTCGGCTTATCAAGGGGTGTTGGGCAAAAGCGAGCTATATTGACAAGTTATGAGCGCGATTTCTTGAACGAGGTTGATGCAGCAGTCTTCATAATGGGGAATGTAAGCGAATGCATAAAAAGAAAAGCAGGCTTATTGAGGGGGCTTCGCGTACCTGTTGTGATTGTTGGCGGTCCTCAACACGTTGATGTACCTAGTGATATCATTTACATCGGTGGTTTGGGCAGAATAGCTCATAGATTAAAGTTAAGCAATGAGGTTGAAGTGCTGAATAGGCTTGTAGAGGCTCTTGGAGCTCTCTTAGACAAGAAGAGAGAGGAGTTTCTCGAAGATCCTCCTTTGTTCCCTCCTGTGCTGTTAAAAAGAGAAATTGAAAAGCAAATTGAGGATGCTAAAGACTTAACAATCCTTAAGGTTGATGGTGTGAGAATCCCATTGGATTATGACGAATATGCTGAAGCTGTAGGTAATGTGGTTGTTGAGGGCTATAAGCTGAAGGACGTAGCTATGATTAAGAGGTCCGTTCTGAAAAATCACATTATAGTGAGGCTTTTGCCGGAATCCATGTTGGGCTAACTGCTTTTAAGCATACCTGATGAGAGTATGGCTGCTCCTACAGCACCAGCATATTGAGAGTATGGTGGTACGATGATCTTCATCTTTAATGTGTCTTCAAATGCTTTTATGAGGCCTTTAATCAATGACGTGCCTCCTATCTGTAGTACTGGTTCTTTAGCTTCCACTTCTTGGAATTGCTGTTCAAAGAATTGTTCTGCTACGCTATAGCATGCAGCTGCCGCGACGTCTTCTTTTTTAGCCCCACTAGCAAGAGCTGTGACTAGGTCATGCATGCCGAAAACTATACAATAAGCATTCATGACTATCTTATGAGGGTCTCCTCTCAATGCTAATTCGCCAAAGGTTGTTAAATCGACACCGAGCCTTGCAGCAGCTATTTCGAGAAAACGCCCTGAGGCTCCGGCACATACTCCCCCTACCGTAAAGCTGTAAGGAATTCCGTCATGTATTGATATTGCTTTGTTGTCTGCACCACCTATGTCTATTATCGTTGCATCACCCTCCTGAGCCTTGCCCAGATATGAAGCCCCTTTAGAGCACACTGTTATTTCCTCTTGCATTAAATTGGCTTTGAGCTCTTTGCCTAATATGAAGCGGCCATAGCCTGTCACGCCTATTGCTTCGACTTGACTTTTAGATATCCCGGCTTTGGCCAGCAATTCTTCGTAGACCTTTAGGCCTGAGGCTACTACTTCAGTTGTTGGAAGCCAATGAGCGGCTAATATCTCGCCGTCTTTCATAACCACGCCTTTAGTCATCGTTGAGCCTGAATCTATCCCAATGGTCAAGCCTTCATGCTTCTTTCTTGCGAGAAGAGACCGTCTCTCAATCATGTTGACTAAGGCCTCAAATCTCAATAGGAGGTTCTCTGCCTTGGTTCTCTCAGTGAAGGAGTACGATATCACTGGTATATGTGCTTTTTCATGCAAGAAACGCCTTATGGTGTGTCTTACTAATGCTCCTTCAGCGCATCTAAAACATGTCATTACTATCGCTCCATCAACTTCGACTCTACCTTCAGCTATTGCCAGGGCTCTAGCAAGCATGACCTTGAGGCCTGTACTTGCAGGAGATAGGCCTATGACATCTACAGCTCTCTTGAAATCGTCTATGTCAACTTCAGGGAATATTATCTCCATTCCAGTGATCTCAGCCGCTCTATAGATCTCTTTCTGAACGCCACTGTACTCTGTTCCACAAGATATTTGCGCTATTCTTACTGTCATTGCTTATCACCATTAAGCGACTTTAAGAAATTGACTATTGAACGAACAAAATTACGTGCTTCTTCCTTGTTTCTAGGGTATTTTAGCCTCAATATGGGAATGCCCTTTTCATATAACATTTGTATTACTAATTCATTTGTCCTTGCGCATCCTGAGCAGCCGAATGCTATATCTGGGTCATCGACTATTATGGCAGCCTCAGCTTCCTCGATCAGAGGGCCTAAGAGGGCCATTCTACCTCTGACACCTGAAGGTACTTCAACAGCACAGTACCTTAATCCATGTCTTGGCTCTTCATATGTAATGTTCATTGGCGGAGAGTCTATTTCTGGTGCTCGAACTTTCTCACTTACCTTAGACATCATCGCAAGAGGTTGATGGCCAAATCTTGAGACTAAGTCGTAGAGTATTAGGCTATTTGGTGGAAATATCATGACTTTTTTGGGCAATTCTTATCACTCCAATTGTTCTTCAAGTTCTTAGCATAGAAATTCGTAGAAGCTTTGGTAGGCCGAATGAGAGTGAGGGAGCTTCTTTTTAAGCTCATCGTCTAGTAGTCTTATCTCTGAAAAATCCTCTAAATGTCCTAAGAGCCCCGATTCAATGGCCTTTTCGCAGTAGAGGCTGCATGGTATAAAGCCTGCCGTTACGACCACTTTTAGCCCCTTTCTTCTAAGCTCGTCAAGTTCTCGTAAATGTTCTTTATCGAAAAAGAGCCTACAGTCATCCACGAAGCTTCTAATGCAACACTCAGGATATCCGAGAAACTTACCGACTTCTACGTCATCTAGAGAATACAACCTTAATGTCAAGGCGAATTCTGGGTCTAAAGCTGGTCTAACAGGGGGATTGTATTTTTCGACTAATGATAATTCGATTTTTAATCTTTCATAAATCTCTAGGAGGATGCCACTTGAAAAGGCTTCAGCTATTAATTGTGCCACTTTAGTGAAATTGGCGTAGAGCTTTCTTACTTGGTTCAATGCCTCATTGAGGGGTATGCTAGCTACAAGTTCCTTTATGTTGTCGATAATAGCAATTATGCGCTTAAAGCTATTAAGCCCTTTCAATTGAGTTCACTTCAGCCAGCACCTGAAGGCGTTACTTCAGTTGCCCTTTCTGCTATCTTTGCTTCTTCTTTTAATGTTTCCTCGATTTTTACTTTGATCTTCGAGGATTTGCTTTTTTTCTCAATTTTCTCAATGGGCTCGAGGTAATCAATGTCATAATAGAGATTTGTGGTATCTAGAAGGGCCCAGTATTTTCCGTTGGCTAGGTCTATTGCTTTGACGGTTCCAACAGTTCCAGTACCTATGTATCTGACGGGTGAGCCTATCGCTATTTTAAGGCCTTTACTATTGGTCACATAGTCCACTAATTTTCCGCCCCGATTCCTCTTTGAGGACGAGGTTATAAATTATGCTTTTACTAGCGAGCATCTGAGAACAGCGATTTGCGTATTACTCCAATAAGCTTTTAGGGGGGCTTTTGTTTGAGAATCGAATATAGTCTCTTGATCTCTAACGTACATGTCTTAATGTCGCTTCCTTGCTTCTTTGCTTCGTTTAAAAATAGCTTGAAGACCTGTTCATCAGCTAGGCTTGGTTGTATGCATCGAGCATAATATCCTTCAACCATAAGCTGATAAGCTCTCATTTCAGCTATGGATAAGTTGTGTAGTTTTGCGAAGCTTGATGTGTCATTAATAAATAAGGGGTTTTCATTTAACTCGATCTTTGCGATTTCCTCGGCTAGAGGAGTGCCCGGTATGGGCTCTGCAATGCTAACAAAGTGATCCATGAGTGGGAGTTCTCTAACTATAGTGACCGTTTCTTCAAAGTCCTCATTAGTTTCTCCAGGATATGCCACAATGAAGGAGCCAGCTGGCTTAACACCTAGCCTTTTTGCCCTATAGACAGTATCATAAACATCATTTACTTTAAAGCCTTTGAGCATTTTATCCAGCATTTTCTGGCTGCCAGATTCTATTCCGAAGAAGACCCAACCAATCGTGTATTTTGCTATGGCTTCAAGAACACCATCTGACGCTGCGTCAATTCTAATGTCTGGTGCCGAGAGATTTTTAGGGCCTACAATCTCGCTGATTGATTTGAGCATTTTACGTATCTCATCTTCATTTATCCATGAGGAGCCGCAACCATAAAATGACGTTGTGCCACCACTTATCGCAATTCTATATGCTCCTCTTTTCTTGAATAGTTTCACCTCTTCGATTATCTTGTCGATGGGTCTGCTCCTTATCTTTTTGCCGAAAAGCTTTGGCACTTGGCAGAAAGTGCATGAGCCTTTACAGCCTCTCAGAACCTCTATGTAGACGTGAGCCCCTCTAATGCTCTGTTCACTTATATCATCTGGAATTTTTGGATATGGTCTTCTCTCCATGTCTATTGGGCTTCTCGGCTTGGTCTTGACTATTTCCCCTTGTGACCTAAATGCTATGCCATCAACGATATCCAAGTCGCGTCGAGCCATAAGCGTTTCGACAAGATCTACTATCGTCTCCTCAGCTTCGCCGACAATCACGGCATCTATGAAGTCCATGTTCGTGAGTATTAGCTCAGGCACTTGAGTAACGGGTCCACCTATGATAATAGGCTTCTTATAAGCTGACTTTAAGTTCAGTATCCAATTCTTAAACTCCAGGACGTGTAATGTCGAGTATAACCCTATGGCGTAAACATCAGCCTGAGGTAACGAATTAACTTTCGTGTCAAGCGTGAACTTCATTATGTTTGTTTCAAAGCCAGCTTCCTCTAATGCACCTGCTACTACCATAGCTCCATAAGAGTATATTTCAGGCGTCAAAACTAGCACTTTGACGTTCTTCTTCGACAAGATTTCTCAGCTCCACGACAGTCGAAGTTGTTTTGCATATTTTTGTGATTCTGAAGAAGAGAAGCGGAAAGTTAAAAGTTATTTTTTAGAGGGGTAAGGGTGTGACGTGGGGTATCGTGAGATGAGCGAAGAGGTTTACATGAGGATACCTGCTGGTGTACCCTACTCGATATTAGTTGAAGCTGCCGAGAAGTTCGATTTAAAGATCGTTGAGCTAGAGGTTAATGTCCCACCGCCCACCGAAGATGTGTATTGGAGGCCTAGGACTCTAGTGCTTAAAGGAAGAAGAGAGAACCTCGAAAAAGCGAGGGTATATATAGTTAAGAAGCTTGAGGAGAGAGCTCGAGAATTAGAAGGAAGAAGTCATCGCTAGTAGTCTTCATCAGCCTCTTTCTGGCTTAATACTTGATCTCTAAGGTAATCGGAGACTGTCGGTCTAGGCTTAATGAACACTCCTGTTCTCAACATATATCCGAATGGTAGTAAGTCTTTGCATACCTCATCTATCTTTTTAAGAACTTTCTCTATAGGTGCCGTGCCATCCAAGGCTACTATGATTCTCTTTGTAACGGTCTCTCCATCTTCATACCTCAGGACTTGAGGTATTGCTTGTAAAACGCCTTCTATCTTTGATATCTTTTTTAGGAGTTTTTCTGTCGTTTTTTCACTTAATATCCTATATGGAAAAACCTCGATTTGTTCTCTTAACATATAAAATCTCCACGTGTAGTCTTCTCGTGAAGGGTTAAAGCTTTAACGACTGAGTGTAGCCTTTTTAGAGGGTCGACTATGACCTTCATAGAGGTCAAAGAGTTAACTAAGGTATATAGGGCTAGCTATGGTGCTGAAGTTAAAGCACTAAATGGTGTTAGCTTTAATGTTGAGAAAGGCGAGTTCATAGGTCTTCTAGGCGAAAGTGGCTCAGGAAAAAGCACATTAATAAGGATACTTAGAGGGGTCGAGGCTTTTGATGGAGGTTTCATTAAAATAGGAGATCTAATTGTTAAACCTAATTCTCCTCCTGATGAGTACATTAAGCTTAGACGTAAGACCGCTATACACCTTCAGAGGTCTTTTGGCCTTTGGTCTGAGACAGTATTGGATAATGTAATTAGAGCTTTGAGGTGGGCTTATACTGGCGATGAAACTTTACCAGACCCCGATTCTGGAGAGTATGAGAGGCTGGCTGAAGAAGCTCTTGAGATACTCGACTTAGTTGGCTTAAAGGATAGGGCTAAGCTATGGGCAATAGCGCTTAGCGGAGGGGAGAAGCAGAGGCTTATTTTAGCAAGGCAAATAGCGAAGAAGCCTGAAGTATTGCTGCTTGATGAACCTGCAACAATGACTTGTCCAAAAACAAGGCTTGAAGTCGTGAAAACCATGAAGAAAATAAATGATGCTGGTATGACCATAATCATGGCTTCACACATGCCCGAAATGCATAGAAAACTTGCCGATAAAGTGATATGGCTTGATAGAGGCGTAGTGATAGATGAAGGAAGGCCTAATGAAGTATTGAGGAAATTTCTATCCAGGCTTGAGCCTCCTTCATCTAAGCCTCTTAGACCTAAAAGACCTAAACCTGCTTTAAGAATGATCAAAGTAACTAAGCGCTACAAAATAGTGCCTTTTGGAGAGGTCTTTACTCTCAAAGAAGCTAGCCTTGAAGCTAGGCTTGGAGAGATCACAGCTTTACTAGGACCGTCGGGTTCGGGCAAGACCGTAATATTGAGGTTGTTGGCTGGACTTGAGCTACCAACGAGTGGCGAGGTTCGAGTTAAGTGTGGCCGCAAATGGGTGGACATAACCAAGCTTGGCATGGAGAGCATGAAGGCTAGGCAAGAAATAGGTATTTTGCATCAGGAGTTTGCCTTACCATATTGGTCTAAAGTAATAGACCTCTTCGCCTCAAGACTTGGATTGAAAAGCTGGGATATGATACAAGAGGCTATAAGAAGAGCAGAGCAACATGGCATTAGCATTAAAGTGCTTGATGCTTTACATAGAATAGCCGAATTACCCGAAGAGGAGATTAAAATAAGGCTTGAAGAGCTTGGCTTTACCCCTGATATTATTAAAGAGATCTTTCCAGCCATGCCTACGAGACTTGTAGAGGAGCAAGTCAAAGATATACTTGAAGCACTTAGATTGCCGAGAGATATACTCTATCGAAGAAGTTATGAGCTTTCAGGTGGAGAGCAAGTAAGGGTTGCTTTAGCTCTTTCGCTAATATCTAGACCAAGCGTGCTATTGCTTGACGAGCCATTTGGTGATTTAGATCCAATAACATCGAGAAAAGCCGCTAATGCCCTTAAAAGCATAGTTTCTAAGCTAGGCACTTCAATAATATTAGTTGACCATCAACTTGATTTTGTGAGAGAGACGTGTCATAAGGGTATTGTGATAGATAATGGAGAGATAGTTTATAAGGGTCCAATTAATGCTTCAGTGAAATATTACAAGAAAAATGTATTGAAGTTAAAGTAAAAAGTGGTGGTTTTAATGTGGTGGTATTATTGGGTCTAAGAGGCCTGCTGGCATGAATTCTCTAAGTGCGCCTTTAGCGAAGCAGAGTCTTGGTCTTGCAAAGTCGAACTTCAAGTGTTTGTCTGCGAAGGCAACCTTGATTAGTGGGTTAACACACCAAGCGTCTCCTCTGGCTACGTGAGCGGCCTGTACTATTCCTGCATATGCTGACTGGTGTCCTACATTCATCGCGTAGTTTGGATAGTTCACGCCTCTGAGCTCGAATGGTAGACCTTCATCGCTTCTCCATGAGAAGCTGTTGGCTGAGCCACATTGATCCTGGCAGTCATAGCCGTAGAATCCTAACCTACCTGCGGATTCCCTATGTAGCAACTGACTTAAGTACCAGCCGTTGAGGCCAGCCTGTGCGACGCCTGTAGCTATTGAAACTGCCACACCCGCTCCGGCGGCTACACAGCATGCTCTTTGGCTACCGCCGAAGTGAGTCTCCATGCATGCAGGCCATCTCTCATAGCCTTCTAAGCCGTACATCGTTACCTCCGTTGCTACATCTCTTATGACGTCCCAGCTTGGCTTTGCCTTAGCGAAGCCTCCATACTTCTTCTGTACGTAGTCCATACCGTAGTAGCAGAAGTCGTCTAGGATGTTGTCTGTGTAGGTTGCAGTTGCGTATTGCGTGAAGCCGACGCCACCGCTCATGTAGCTACCGAACCAGAACTGGTCATAGAGGACTGCAGCCATTGCTATGGTTTCTAAAGCACACCAGGCTGGATCATCAGGCTTGATCCTTGTCGCCTGGCACATATCTGCCAGGTAGCCTAGTGGTATTCCTCCAGGCTCATTGGGGCTTCTAACTCTTCTCCATGGCATTAATGTGCCCATTTCTATGACTTCGGCGTGCTTAGCTGCGAAGGCAAATTCTGCGACAGCAGCTTCACCAGCCATTAACCTATAAGCATTGATCATAGCCATCGAGATCTGCATTGCAGCCCATCTAGCCATCGTACCGCCGTCACACGTCATTGCTATTATGGTTGGCATTCTCAAGACTTGGTATATTCTCTTGCCTATTGCGGCTTTAAGCTGAGCTGCTTGATCTGGTGGGAACTCCTTATTTATGTCTATTAGGAACCTGTCGTCTATTTCATCTGCTAATTCGTCGTCTCCAGTGAATACCTTGACGTAGCTGTCAGCCACCAATGCTGGGTGAGTTTCAACCATGTGTTCTTGAACTACAGCTGCACCTGGTAATGCGTGGTTTAGAACTTCCAAGTAGTGGTTTATGGTCTCGGGTGTTACCTCCTTGCCAAGCCTTCGAGTTAATATCGTATGAGCGGCATCTAAGCCTACTATGACAGTTCTTCTTATGTCATGCCACATTTGTTGCATAGCAGCGTTATTCACGAAGTGAAGATCATCAGGTTCAACGAATATATCAGTACCTGAAACTTGATAAGGCATTAATACTCTTTGTCCTGGGCCACCGCCAAGATGGAGCTCAGGGTTATACATTGGTA
>QMSF01000011.1 GCA_003649565.1 Thermoprotei archaeon
ATATAAATGTCCCATTGCCTCCCCTTACGGGCGATGATTTATATGAAGAAGTTTTGAACAACATAGTCGAGAAGGTTTTGAGAGAAAGTTCCCCTGAAATATTGTTACTATCAGCTGGCTTTGATGCGCATAAAGAAGACCCAATAACATCCATGAAACTATCAGTAAATTCCTTTGTAAAAATAGCCGAGATGATTAAGAGATTGAAAGAAAATGGAGTAACTAGGAAGTTTATCTTTGTGCTTGAAGGAGGGTATGGGCCTGGACTTGCTAAAGGTGTTTACAACATCTTGGCATGTCTAATCGACTTGCCAAGTGTTGAGAAGGAAGATAAGACAATTTCAACAAGTGGTGTTAAGCAAAGTGGCTTAAAAGTAATAGGGAATGTAATTGAGAAAATCCTAAAGCCATATTGGGGGTTAGAGTAATGCTGACTGTTGTTGTAGGAGGCTTCTTCGGGGATGAGGGAAAGGCGTTAGCCCCCTAGAAGGTAAAATCTGTGGTTACTTGGCATTAAAGGATGATGTAAAAGTCGCAGTTAGGACAGGATCGGTCAATGCAGGCCATACAGTTGTTTACAATAACAGAGAGTACAAATTGAGAATGATACCTTGTAGCTTCATAAATCCCCATACTACTCTTTGCATTGCCGCTGGAGCAAACATAAGGATTGACGTTTTAATGAGCGAATTAGAGCTGACAGGGACTAGCGATAGGCTGAAAGTTGATCCTCAAGCATCTATTATTGAAGAAAAACACGTGAAGAGAGAAAGAGAAAATCAACATTTAATGTCTAGGATAGGTTCTACAGGTCAAGGAGTTGGAGCAGCAATAGAAGATAGAGTGAGAAGAATCGCTAAACTAGCTCGTGACGTAGAAGAGCTACGTAACTACTTAGACGATGTGCTGGCTATTGTTTGCAACGCATTAGACCATGACCATAACGTATTGCTTGAAGGTACGCAAGGATATTATCTATCGTTGTACCATGGCACTTATCCTTATGTTACGAGCAGGGATACCACTGCATCAGCAGTGTGCAGCGAAGTTGGCATAGGACCTAAAATGGTCGATGAGGTCATAGTGGTCTTTAAATCGTATGTCACGAGAGTTGGCGAAGGACCATTACCTGGCGAGCTGCCTGAAGAAGAAGCCGAAAAGTTGGGGCTTGTTGAAGTGGCTACCGTAACTGGTAGGAGGAGAAGAGTGGCATTCTTTAATTACGATCTTGCTAAAAAGGCTGTAATAGCTAATAGTGCAACTCAAGTAGCATTAACAAGGATAGATACCCTATTTCCTAATGCATCAAGAACCAGGAGATACGAAGATCTACCGCGTGAAGCTAAAGAATTCATAGAGAACATTGAAAACAATCTAAAAGTCCCTGTAACCATTGTAAGTACTGGGCCGGATGTCTTTGACACTATAGACCTTAGAGGTATTAAAGGACTGTAACGGACTTAGCAAGATTGCGAGGCTTGTCTGGATCAAAACCTCGAGCCACAGCAGTGTAATAAGCCAACAATTGAAGAGGTATGACATGAAGTATTGGTGCCAACATTTTAAGTTCTATATTCGGAAGCACAAAGACATTGTCTGATATTTCTCTTACCTCTTTATCGCCCTCTTCCACACATGAAATTATAAAGGCACCTCTAGCCTTCATTTCCATTATGTTGCCGATTATTTTATCGTAAGTCTCATCACGGGGGCATATGAAGATGCATGGATAACCATCCTCTATGAGAGCTATGGGTCCATGCTTTGATTCTCCTGCAGGATAACCTTCAGCGTGAATATAGCTTATTTCCTTTAGCTTCAAGGCACCTTCAAGTGCCGTGACAATATTTATCCCTCGGGCTAAGAAGAAAGCATGATGTTTGAGAGATAGCTTTATTGAAAGATCTCTTGCTATGCCATCATTTAATGAGAGAGCCGATTCGATAAGTTTGGCTGAAGATCTTAAAAGTGCCTCAGCTTCTTTTGCTAGCTCTAAGTTTACACCTTTAATCTTTGCAGCTTCTATGCTTATTCTGGTCAGCATTAGAAGCTGTGCTATAAATGTCTTGGTTGCAGCTACGCCTATCTCAGGTCCTGCATAGAGTCCAACATATGACGAGACTAACCTCGTTATTGAGGAGCCCATGACATTTGTCAACGCTAATAACTTCACATCAGCGTTTTGGAGGCTTCTTAGAACATGCAGTATGTCTGCCGTCTCCCCAGATTGTGATATAGCTAGAATTGCGGTATTGCTCTTAAGATTGGTGTAGAGATTATTAAATTCTGATGCTATGACAGGATAAGCGTCGATATCAGCCATGGAGCGAAGTATGTAGGAGCCGAAGATACATGCATGATATGAAGTGCCGCATCCAATGAGATATATTCTATCAGATTCAACTATTCTATTGGCTAATTGAGTTATAAAATGGCGAGGTGCATTGATTATATTCAAAGCTACTTGAGGCTGCTCATAAATCTCTTTGATCATGTAATGCGCAAAGCCGCCTTTATCAGTGATGTAGCCTAGTTCTCCTCTTGCTACAATTTTTAGCGGTAATTGTTCACCTGTTTGCAAAGCCCTTAGGACGACAGAAGTAGGTCTTATTATTGCCATCTCACCGTCATTCATAATAACGACGTTTTCTACTTCTTGAGGAAGAGCTGGGATATCGGAAGAGCAACATACAAAGTTTGAGGATAAGCCTATGACAAGAGGACTCTCCATTTTTGCACAAAATATGGTGTCTTCATGATATGCTGAGATGACTGCAAAGGCATAAGAGCCTTTGAGAGTTAAAGCCGCTTTTCTAACCGATTCTTCGAGCGATAAACCTTGATTTACGAACATTTCAATTAAGTGGGCTATTACTTCACTATCCGTCCTTGAACGTATTTTATGACCTAGCTTTTCTAATTGTGCACGTAGCTCCAAGTAATTTTCAATTACACCATTATGGACTACAGCTATCTTGCCTTCACAATCAGTCATAGGATGAGCATTTTCTTTAGATGGAGCACCATGAGTAGCCCATCGAGTATGCCCTATACCACATTTACCTGGTAGAAAGCTTAAGTGTAATGCTCCTTCGACATCCTCAATTTTACCCTGATCTTTCTTTAAATACAAGCAACCATTGTAAGATGTCGCTAAGCCAACTGAGTCATAACCTCTATACTCTAACTTCTTCAGAGAGTCGTAGATTATGCGTGATACGCCGTCTTTAAGAGCCGTGCAACCAAAAATTCCACACAACAGAATTCACCGCTAATTCACGTTAAGCTAAGTAAAACTGCTTAAATACAGGTAGATAGCTTTAACTATCATAAACAGGCGTAATGAAACATGAAAAAAGAGCTTTCACATGTTATTGAAGCCAAAAGAGCGATAGAGGATTTCATGAGCAAAGTAGATAGATTGACGAGCCGTGGAGAGCTCAACTCTGATGGTGTTAAAGCCCTAACAAGGATAATTAAATTGTTAAATAGATCCGGCATGAGAAGCGACGCTTCAAAGCTTTCCAGAAGACTTAAAGATCATAGTAATCTGGAAATGATCTTGTCTACACTCTCTCAAATAGAGGAGAAGTTAGGGTGATCGAAGTAGAAGTTAAAGTAGCTATAAACGAAAAAGACAAAGAGAAGATCATTAAAAGGCTTAATACTCACGGAGAGCTTCTAGGCGTTTACAACGAGGAAGATACATTTTTCAAGAGTCTGCATGATCCATCGTATGGCAGAGATAAAACGCTTAAGCTTCGAAGAAGAGATAATGAGATTAAATTAATATTCAAACAAAAAGGGGCGAATGGGGAGTTTAAAGAAAATCTTGAAATTGAAGTTAAGATAAATGAGCATGATGCTAATAGCGTTTTGCGATTGCTTAGATATTTAGGATTCGAGGAGTCAATAATCATTAGGAAGAAAAGGACTGCTTATAGAGTTAATGATTGCATTGTAAATCTCGATGATGTTGAGAACCTAGGTCTTTTCGTGGAAATAGAGGTTTTAACTGATGAATATAAGAGGGAAGAAGCTCATGAAAAAATAGAGAAGGTACTATCAACTCTGGGAATCTCTGGTAGAGAGCTGATACGCTATAGTTATGTGGAAATGCTCAAACAAAGGTGTAAGGTTAAATTACGAGGCTTTTAGTTTTAACGTCCTTTACTTCTCGACCTAGGAACTTAGATAATATGAGATAAACGCAGTATTCACCGCATACAGAACAAGCACCACTCTTTGATGGTACTCGATCATGTATTTTCTTAGCAGTTTCAGGATCTATTGCTAGCTTAAATTGTGTTTCCCAATCAAGTGCCGCTCTTGCCTTAGATAATTCAAGATCCCACTTCAATGCCTTTTCTCCTAGTCTAACTATGTCTCCTGCATGTGCAGCTATCTTACTTGCTATAATGCCTTGTTTAATGTCCTCAGGTAGCGGTATGCCTAAGTGCTCTGAGGGGTAAACAGCGCAGAGATAATCAACCCCTGCCGCAACCGCTAATGCTCCACCTATTGCTAAGGTTATATGGTCATACCCTGGTGCTACATCAGTTACTAAGGGACCTAACGTGTATAGAGGAGCGTGATCCGTTATTATCTTTGCCTGCTTTATATGATGTTCTACTTGATTTAGGGGCATATGACCAGGTCCTTCAACTATTGCTTGCACACCTCTTGCTCTTGTGATCTTAACTAATTTGCCTACCGTAAGGAGCTCAGTTATTTGCGCTATATCATTAGCATCTGCTTGACAACCAGGTCTTAGACCATCTCCTAGGCTTATCGCGAAATCGTATTCCCTTGCTAGATCAAGTATTAGATCATAATGTTCGAGTAGAGGATTTTCACGCTCATTATGAATGATCCATGCGGCTATTATTGCACCGCCTCTGCTCACTATGCCAGCTACTCGTGGATGTTTTCTAAGAAGCTCAACAGCCTCTTTTGTTACACCTGCATGAATTGTCATGAAGTCGACTCCATCTTTTGCATGAAGTTCTATGGCCTTTAGTATATCATCTATTGTCATGTGGACTATAGAGCCATACTTCTTGATAGCCATGTGTGCTGCTTCGTATATTGGCACTGTTCCTACAGGAACCGTAACACTTTTTATTATGGCTCTTCGTATTTCATCCATTTGGTCTGACGTTGAGAGATCCATGACAGTATCTGCTCCATATTTGACAGCTAGCTTGGCTTTTTCGACTTCCATGTTTATATCAGAAAGATCCATTGAAGAGCCAACGTTTGCATTAACTTTGGCTTTAAGACCTTCTCCTATTCCTATGGGATCTACATTTTCCCTTACTACATTTCTTGGTATTACCATTCTACCATTAGCCACGCCTCTAATTACAAATGACACATCGACATCTTCTTTCAAAGCAACTATCTTAAACTCTTCTAAGACCACACCTCGCTTTGCAGCTTCAAGCGTTGTTGTCAAGAATATACACCTGCACTAAAGATGAGGATGCTTAACTAAAACCTTTCCTACGACACACTTTAAGTAATAAAGTTTTTTAGCAGATGTCACAGATGGGTGTGTGTACGATCGAGAAGTGAGAGGCTATGGTGAAAAGTGATCCTTTGAAAATGTTGATGAAAGCAGTAAACGGAGAAGTCGTGGTAAGGCTAAAAGATGGACGAAGCTGTCGAGGTATACTTGAGAAATGTGATCAATGCATGAATTTACTTTTAAACGACGCTGAAGAGATAAACGAGAACGAGGGACCTATAGCTAAGTATGGTAAAGTGCTGATTAGGGGGAGTAACATTTTATTTGTTAAATTGAGAGAGTAATCGCTAAAACCTAACATAACAGGCGCGTGATGAAGTTGTCGAACAAAACTAGCTTCATATCTATTGAAGGGCTTGCACAAAAGGCTGTATATGAACAGGAAGTTGAAATGGTTGAAAGAAAGGGTAAAGGGCATCCTGATACCTTAGCAGACAACATATCTGAAGCCGTTTGTCGTGAATTATGTAACTACTACCTAGAAAACTATGGTACAATTTTGCATCATAACGTTGATAAGGCGCTAATAGTGGGTGGCAGGGCCATTCCTAAGTTTGGCGGCGGAATGATATGTGAGCCCATATACATTGTTGTTGCAGGGCGAGCTGTAACACATGTAATGAGGGAAGGAGGCATAGACATGATACCGATAGGCAGCATAGCTCTAAAGGCCATGAGAGATTGTCTTAAGCAGACGTTTAGACATTTAGATCCTGATAGGCATGTTATTTTGGACTATAAAATCAAACAAGGCTCTGTTGATTTAGTTAAAGTTTTTGAGCTAGGTGAGAAAGTACCTCTTGCTAATGACACTTCTTTTGGAGTAGGATACGCTCCACTCACTGATACTGAAAAGCTAGTATTAGAAGTTGAAAGAATGCTAAACTCCAATGAGTATAAGAAGAAAAATCCAGCTGTTGGAGAGGACATAAAGGTATTAGCCGTAAGGAGAGGAAGAAAAGTTGATTTAACAGTAGCTTGTGCAATGATAAGCTCCTATATCAATAAGCTTGACGATTACCTTAAAGTTAAAGAGGATGTTAAAGAAGACGTTTTGAAAATAGCATCCAAATATGAGCTTGAGGTAAACGTTGAGGTAAATGCTGCAGACAAGCCTGAGCTCGGCCTTATATACTTAACGGTAACAGGAACCTCTGCAGAAGCCGGGGATGACGGCAATACTGGAAGAGGAAATAGGGCTAATGGGCTTATAACGCCAAATAGATATATGTCACTTGAAGCTGTAGCTGGGAAGAATCCGGTTAGCCATATAGGTAAGATATACAACATTATTTCGACAAATATAGCAAGGACCATATACGAAGAAACTCGTAAAATAAAAGAAGTTTATGTGCACATGCTAAGTCGTATAGGACAACCAATAAATAAACCATTAGTTGTAAGCGTGAAGGTCATACCTCAAGAGGGCGTTACTATAGATGCATTAAGGTATGACATTGAAAGCATTGTTCAAAGCGAGTTAGACAACATATCTAAAGTCCGAGACCAACTTCTAAAGGCCCCTCTCGACCTTTAACAAATTAAGTCGATATAAGGCCTTATTGATACATCTTTTCTAATTGTTTAGCACGCTCTTCACGGTAACTTTTTAGAATCTCTATGAGCTTCTCTTTGATTTTTTGGTCTCTCTCAGAAAGGAGTTTCTCCCGCTGTTCCCTTATTTGATGCTCAATCGACGAGCTCGTATAGAGGAAATCAAGAACCCTTTCTATCTTGACTTCCTCAGAATCAATTATCGGTATACATTTTTCCCTGAGCATAGTGGAGATGTTGGCTGGTATTTTAGCTAATGAAGTTATTATTGCTTTAGGCTCTATGTTAAGTAAGTAATGTAAGCCTTCAATATTCGAAGAGCTAGGATCACGGACGAATACTATGTCCCCTTTTTGTAGAGGCCCATACTTCATAGCTTCTTCAATCGATCTCTTAGTGATGGAGCGTATTTCTTTGATTATTACGATATCTCCTTTAATTACATCCTTTATTAATTTCTTCAGTTGTTCAACGAGATGCTCTAAGTCTTCAACTTTCGCTTTTAATTCACTTATTATCTTCACGGAATGTTCAAGTTTTTGCTTCAAAAGGCTTTCTTCTTTTTCCTGAAGAGGCTGAGCTTTTAGGGGTGCTTTCATTAGAGCTTCTTCAAGTTCTTCAACTTTTGCTTCCTTTTCTTTGAGCATTTTAAGAAGCGTGAGACGTGACTCTTCAAGGTCTTTTATTATCTTATTTTGTTCTTCAACTTTATCTCTAAGCTTGGAAAGTTCTTGTTTTAGTCTTTGAACTTCGGGATCTACGTGATGAGTCATGGCTGAATGCATGGTATTCTTGTTGTCTTTTAGTAACACCTTGTCCAAGGCCTCCTTTATCGTGAGGCCTTTAATGAGTAAAGCCTTGGCTTTCTCTATTTGAGGATATGACAAGTTAAGTTCTTTAGCTTTTGCTTCAAGTTGCATAAATTTGCTCTTAAAGTTTAAGTATGCCTTTAATGCTGCAGCAAGGGCGTCCCGTTGATGCGCATTTTTTATTATGTCTTTGAAATTACTTATGTGATCTTGTATTATGTGTCTTTTCTCCTCAATAGTCATATCTCTAGGTGGTGTGTAGATTTCACAACCTAGGAGAGATGCCATTTTCTCTATGATGGCTGGTGCACGTCTAACGTCTGAGGCTATTATTATGGGTTTTCCAAATTTAGTCAGAATCTTTGTTATTGTCATTTTATCTAAGGCTAGGCCGCTGCTGACAAATAGAGGATTACCATTTAGATCTAATATTGCCAGACCTGTCACTATTCCAGGATCTAAGCCGACTATGAGCGGCTTATCGGTGTGACTTGTTCCGCTTGCATGCGATTCCTCAAGGCTGGGAATTCTAGTCAACAGCTTTATGTTAACACCGCTCTTCTTGATTATTTCATTTAGAGGCTTTATCCACTTTTTAACTTGTGAGGAAGGACAATTGAGAAGGAGAATGCTTCTTTCAAGCCCATACTTAGATTTTTGAACGTAGTACTCTATTTCATCATCGCTCCTGTGTTTTTTCAGTTCGTCAAGGAGCATGTTCGTTATTTGTCTTATAGCTGAGCGTTGTGATCTACTGTATCTCCCCTGGCTCATGCCTCCTGAACCGAAGCTTCTTCCTCTCGACACTATTATTACGGTCCTTATGCTTGAAGGTTCTATTATGGTAGTCCCCACGCCTTTTAAAGCTAGTAAGGCTGATGCTTCAGCGGCCTGTAAAGGTGGTAAATGCGATTTTCTCTCGCTTACTACACCTTCTTTGAATGCTAGTTCAGTTAATTTCACGTAACGTTCTTCATCACATTTAGTTACTTCAACTAATCTTATCTTGTCGATATGCTTGCCAAGTCTTTTTTTGACTTCATTTATGGAACCGCCTAATTCATATAGGTTATCCACAGCTAGAGTATCCACATGATACTTCCTGATGAGGCGAGATACTGTCTCCCAATCAACGCCTTCTCTACGATCTATTACCGCACCCTTATCATTAATTATGACTAGTGCATATTCTTGCATATGACGTTGTGATGGCATTAAATCCAAGCCCATTACTATTCTTTGTTTACTAACTGCCTCATGAAGAGCCAAATAGCCCCTTACCCCGTTGCTTCTTATCACGTATTTAATTAAACGACAAGATAAGAAGAGATGCTAGCCCTTAATATCCTTTAATACTCCTTCAACATCTATATTTAAACCAAATCTTCTATTGAAAAAGCGTACTAAATTCACTATATCCCTTTTAAGATATTCAAAGCTTCTAGGATGGTTTTTGGGGACCCATTGAGGCCAGTCTATGATTAAGATATCGAAGTCAGGCTTTACTATGACATTGAATTCGCTTAGATCTGCATGGACAATAGATGCTTCATGATAAGCCTTCTTAACGTTCTCTATTATCTCAGTAAATGTTTGAAGTGGGTCAGGTAGATCCGTGATTACATACAGCGGATCGCCAATTATTATGTCCATTATTATGGCATGCCTATTGTGAGATATAGGTTTAGGAACCCTAATGCCTAAAGGATATAATGCCTCTAATGCCTCGTATTCTCTTCTAGCTGCAGTACAGGATTGTTTATACCATGAGGGTGATTCGCCATAAGACCTTAATCTCTTTGTTTGCCTAAAACTCGACCTTCCGACTCTATGGAATTTTATGGCTATTCTATACCCTGAGGGTGATAAGCCATCATAAACGTCGGCTTCTTTACCTACGCCAAGCTTTATGCCGACAGCATCGAGCACTCCATGGTCAACAAAATACTTGAGAGCTAAAGCATCACGACCATATTGCCTTAATGCATACCCTAAGTATTCTTGCTTTCTTCTGCCTATCAGACCCAATTTATGAAGTTTGTCGAGATCCTCAAGTAAATCCTCTACAGATTTTCTTAACTGTCTTGCTAAAATATCAATGGGGATATATTCATATCTTAAGTGAAGTCTCTCCATTGCCAATAAGATCTTATAATCATGATCTTTAAGTGACTTCATTATTGAAGCTACAACTGACATTATGTATTTACCTCCTTATCAGCCAATTCGGCATTCAAAATTATCATTTCACCCCAATTTCTATGCCATGTTATCTTATAGTCAAGCACTTTGATTTTCTTCTTAAAGCAAGGCGCATCTATAACAAAAGTTTCATATTCACCTCCTTCACCACATGGATGTACGCCCCACATTTTAAGAAGCTTCTTAAGATGTTCCACAAAGGCTTCGTCTATTTCTTTTCCTAACCATTGTGATGTTAATCCTTCAGCGTAGACTCCCACTATTAGGACTTTAAAGTTTTCATTTAATATTCTTTGAAGAATGTTAAGAGGGTCTAATCCCCAGAGAGGGGTTATTAGTTTTAGGCCTACTTTATCACATATTTCTTGAAGTATTTTTCTCTGATAGTTACTAGCCATTACACCGGAGACTATACCGTCAATTCCATGATTTTGTTTTAATTGAAAGAAAGTTTGTTCCATAACTTCATGCTCATTGTCTTGCGGTGTGCTTACCAAATCTTGAGGAAGCCCTATAGATTTAGCTTGCAAAGTAGTCCATCTGATATTGGGTACATGAAAAAGCATTGATTCAGGATTCTGGGGGTAGAATGTTATAAATCTCTTGACTTTAAATCCCATTTTAGATGCTAAGTAGCAAGCATATGTACTGTCTTTTCCTCCACTCCATAGACAAGCCACTTTCACTTCATGTCAACTCCTTGATTGTATAACTTGGCTCACTTTTTCCTTAACTATGTCGCTAACAAGCTTTCCATCTACTTTACCTCTTAAGATAGACATCACTTTTCCCATTATCATCTTGATGGCTCTTTCACCTTTATTCATTATTACTTCTTTATTTTCATTTACTATGCGTTCTACAAGGCTATACACTTCTTCGAGCGACATAGTTTTAAGGCCAAGTTGCTCTATGATTGTCATAACTGGTAAATCAGGCTTTTCAGCCATAGCTTTTAGAACATCAGGTATAGCCTCCTTAGCTATGATTTTTTGTCCTAAAGCCTTAAAGAGATCTAAAAGCTTCGTTTCATCGATGTTTTCTAATGGAACTCCATCCCTCTTTAGGCTTTTCCATGTATATTCTAATGTTGTTGCCACGATTACTGGTGGCACTTCTGGTA
>QMSF01000012.1 GCA_003649565.1 Thermoprotei archaeon
TCCACGTATAGGGGAAGTAAGTTGTGTTTTAAGGCTTAAATTTTTCCACTAAGAAGGTCTTAAGGTGATGACGTGGTTACGATCAAGAAAAGACTGACTCCTTGGTTAAATCCATGAAAACCTCTTCCTGCCCGTTTAGCCTGACTACAATTCTTCTGTCATTAGTTATCCTGCCCACTATCGATGCCGCGTAGCCAAACTCTTTTAGATATCTAATGCAATCTTGGGGTTTTTCTGAGGCTAATACGAAGCCGAATGATGGATACATCTTAAGCCATGTTTCCAGGTCTACGCCTGGTGGTGATGGTATTAAGCTTAAGTCTATTATGGCGCCTACACCGCTAGACTCACAGAGCATTGCTAGTGAGCCTAGCAGTCCTGGCGCGCTTATGTCTCGTGAAGCTGAGGCTAGACCTCGCTCTGCTATGAGGATCATGCCGTCTATCAATTTCTTCACATAGCTTGAAGGTTTGCTTTGTGTTGTGTCAAAGCAGTAGACCCAACCTTTAGATCCAGCTTTGCCGTTCATGTCTATGGCTACTATCAATTCTTGGCTGGGCCTTGCTGTACTACTAGGGATTACGTTTTTTGCCACACCCACTACACAGCCATCAATAGCATCATAACTAGTATCTGGGTGAGTGTGCATTTTAAGGAGCACTAAGTCATATAGCCTTATGGCTTCTCTAAGGCCTTTAACCAAGTTCATTCTGGTGGAGTTGGAGCTTGAAGATATCGTACCAGCATATCCTATTGGTCTGGCCCCTTTAGCTACAACATCATTCACATTAACCAAGACCGAGTAATATCCGGCCAAGAAGGGATCATCTTTTATTAGGTCTTCGGTTATGCCATCACTCGATACGACTATGTACATGTCCCCGACTTTAAACCAGCCGGCATCATCATACTTGCATTCTTCACTGAAGAGCCTTGCCAATGTGCCTATACAGGATTTCCTGGTAAAGCCTCTGTACGATCTTAACTGCCTTATTATCTCCTTGAGCTTCATGAGCCTTACCTTGGAAGGCTGGTTTAACCGTGTTTTTCTCAATACTGCTTCTTTTAACGTTTACCTTAATTCTTTAAATCCTGAAAACTCCGAGTTCTAGTAGCGCTAATACAATTGATGTTGTAGGCATTAGCTTTATCGTACCTTTAAGCTTTAACTCCAGGGCTTCACTTGGGGTCATGTATGTAATTTCTAGTGCTGCATGCGTTGTTTTTGGATGCCCTACGAGCCTACATGGTATGTATAAGTATCTCTTATTAGGTCTTGATGGTTCACTTACGCTTAGCGACGTTATGTCGATCACCTCGTATATGTGTAGTCCAAATCTACCTTGAGATGGAGGCCAATATCTTTCAAGATAGTCGTCTGGTAGTGTGACGTTGCTTGGGCCTTCCAGCATTAGAACTTTATTGCCAAGGGGTCTAACTTGGCAGCCTATTTCTTCATAGCATTCTCTCACTATTCCCTTTAAAGGATCTTCACCTATCTTTAGGTGGCCTTCAGGGAAGGAGTAGTAACCTCTCTTAGGGGTTTCGCCTCTCTTAATGAAAAGGAGTTTATCGCTATTGGCTATGAGCGCTGAAACGACTATTCTGATATCGTCAATCTCTTTGCCTTCGACAATTCGAAACCACCTCTTATTTCGCGCCCGCTTCGGATTTCTAGGTTTAAGCTTAAATCTTTTTTGTAGGAGGGATTACCACTTTTTATGTGCTTAGAAGCAAAGTGGAGGTTTAAATTTTGATTGTGGTTTCAGCGCCTGGTAAGGTTACGCTGTTTGGCGAGCATGCTGTTGTCTATGGAGAGCCAGCCATAGCGGCAGCCATAGATAAGAGAGTGAGAGTTAAGGCTATTAAGAGAGCTGATGAAGCTGTTAGGATTGAGGCTAGGGATTTAATGTTGGCTGGCTTTAAGGCCTTATTGTCGTCTAATGGTTCCGTTACTCTTGAAGGTGAGTCTAAGAAGGTTTTGGCAGCTTTAAGCTACGTTAAGAGGGCCATTGAGATTGTACGGGAAAAATATGGTGTGAAGGTGGGTGCTCATATAACAATTACGTCAGAGATGCCTGTGGGGGCAGGCTTAGGCACTTCAGCCGCAGTAGCAGTATCTGTGATTAAGGCATATTCATTGTTAGCAGGTCTTGAGTTTAGCAAGGAAGAGTGTGCTGATCTCGGTTATCAGGTGGAGCTTAGTGTTCAGGGAAAAGCGAGTAGAATGGATTCTACAACTACAGCCATTGGAGGGATACTCTACATAGACCCCAGAGGAGAAAGAGTTTATGAGAACATCAAGTGCACGAGTGATCTAAGAGGCTTTATAGTTGGTTATGTTAGTAGAGAGGCTAGCACAGGCGAGATGGTCGAGAAGGTTAAGAAGCTTAGAGAAAAGTCACCTGAAATAATTGACCTGGTTATCAAAGCCATGGGGGAATTGACGAGGAAAGCCAGGGGCCTCATTGAAAGAGGGGAGCTTTATGAAGTTGGGATGCTCATGAACATTAATCACGGCTTGCTAGAAGCCATAGGGGTTTCAACGAGCAGATTATCTCAAATGGTTTATGCTGCTAGATCAGCAGGAGCCTTAGGATCAAAGATAACTGGCGCTGGTGGTGGTGGATGCATCATAGCATTAGCTCCTGAAAGAGAGGAAGAGGTCATAGCAGCCTTAAAGGCTATAGGCGTATCAGCATTTAAAGTCGCTTTTTCAAGTGAAGGTGTAAGAGTTGAGGAAGGGTAAAGTTATAGGGCATAGAGGAGCACCGTCACTTAAAGTGGAGAATAGCCTTGAGAGCATAGAGGAAGCATTGAAATTAAACGTCGATGGAATCGAGGTAGACGTCAGATCGACTAAAGATGGAGTGCCTGTGGCCTTTCATGATGCAAATCTCTCAAGAATACTTAAAGTCGATAAATTGCTTGTAGAGACTAATCTTGCTGAGCTTAAAGCTTTAAGTAAAGAGCGAGGATTTACTTTGCCCACTTTGCATGACGTTTTAAGGCTTGTGGGTAATAAGTCTATGGCTGTCCTAGACGTAAAAGAATGGAGGGTTGTCGATACATTAGTGAAAATACTCCATTCACTTGACGATATTGGAAGTATTGTAGTGTCGTCGTTTGATCATAGAATCCCCTTGTATGTAAAGAATGAGGTTTCTTGGGTTAAAGCGGGGCTTATAGTGTCATTGAGGCCGTTAAGTATTTCAAGACTTGTCAACGATGAAGTTGACTGTCTATTTCTAAGGAGAGATTATGCTGATAGTGAGTTGATAAGTGAAGCCTTAGATTTAGGATTGCAAGTCTACGTCTGGGTAATTAATGATAAAGCGGAAGCTGAGAGATTCTGGTCTCTAGGTGTGCACGGCATAGTGACTGATAAACCTCAGCTCTTTGTTAACGGTGGCTAAGAGCCATGATGCAGCTCTTTGAAGGTTTTGGAGTATTCATAGTTAGCTTTCTAGCAACCTTTCTAATAATGCCTAAAGTCATAGAGTTCTCTCGAAAAAGAGGCTTTGTAGGTAGAGATGTCCATAAACCAAATCAGCCTTTAATTCCAGAAATGGGCGGATTAGGCATTCTCTTTGGTTTGCTTATGGGCGTTATTGCTTATAACGCTATGTCGTTGAGACTCGAGGCTTGGCCAATAGTATTCATAAGTTGCATTCTCATAGCTGGAGCTATAGGCATTTGGGATTATCTCGTGACGCTAAAAGGCACCACAAAGACTATTTTAACCATTATTGCATGTATACCCTTAATTTTAGGCGCCATTTTATGCCCATCAGAAATAGTGATAGGCAGACCTGAGGCCCCATTTATAGGCCGCATGAGATTTACATTAATATATTGGATTTTACTGCCATTTGCTATAGCTGCACCAGCAAATGCTGTTAATATGATTGATACCTTTAATGGCGTTATGCCTATTACCTCTATTTTCAGCGTCTTGGGATTACTCGTGGCATCCATAATGCTTGGTAGATGGGAGGCAATGTTCATGTGCTTAATACTTCTAGGGGTGTTGCTTGGATTTCTACCATATAACTTGTATCCATCAAAAGTCTTTGCAAGTGATGTTGGAAGTCTAGCTGTTGGAGCGGCTATTGGTGTTATAGCCGTTGTTGGTAGACTTGAGATCATTGGAATAGTAGCGTTGATGCCTCAGATAATGAATGCCTTTTATGTGTTAGCATCAGTCAAAGGGCTTTTGGAGAGAAGACAGATGAAGGAGAGGCCAACTATAGTCCTTGGCGATAACATCATAGCTGCAAATAAAAGCGAGGAAGCACCCATGACTTTGGCCAATTTGATACTGTCCAGAGGTCCTCTTCGCGAGCCTGATTTAGTTAAGTCCTATGCGGTCTTATCTTTCTTCTCCTTCATATTGTCAGTTATAACGGCATATCTCATGGTGATAACATGAGGAGTTTGAAGTATACAATCGACATTATTGGAATAATGATTTTAATATGGTGCTTAATGTTGGCTATGCTATTGCTAATAGATAGGGTGGTTGTGAATATTAGAATTCCTATTGAGGGGATCATTGGCTCTATTGTCAATAATGGCATTCAGCTAATAATAGCTGGGATTATGTTCTTAGCCTGGCTACTTTTATGGTATCGATTAACTGTGTATTGCCGAAAGAGAAGGCTTAGACTTTGGAGTAAAAGCTCTCAATTAAGCTCATAATTTTTGTTAGCGGGTCTTCCATGAAGCTCCATAGTCTTCTGCTTAACTCTTGTTGTTTAACTCTTAATTCGTCTATGTTAGATAATGAGGTTATTGTTACATCAACTAGCTCTTCACTTTTAATTCTCTTGAGAAGCCCGAATTCTATGAGGAAACGCTCTACATGCATGAGCTCTTTGGGATAGTAGGAGAAGGATGGTACTCCTAGTAATGCTGCTTCGCATGCCATTGTTCCTCCGGACCCTATGAAAAGTGTGGCTTTTCTTAGCAGTGAGGGTCCATAGATAGGCTTTCCGAGGATTATTACGTTCTTAAAATCTTTAAATCTAGATTTTAAATGCCTCATCTGCCAGCTATATCTTGGCAAAACTATTATTAAGGAGTCGATGGCCTTTTGGGCTAAAATTGCTATTGAGTCTTCGATTAATGTTGGCTTATTGAACATCATATATGATGCGTGAGCTTCCTCAATTCTTATGACTATAAGGTGTTTAAATTGCTTCGTTCTCGGTATGACTGGCTTATCCTTAACATTGAGGTGTTTAAGCCACATGACTGGGTCTAGGGCTTGATATTGAATTATGTCCTCATTAGAGATTCCATATTTAGCCCAATCGTCTTTCGGTATAACCCATGGAGTTAATAGCTTAGAACTTAAAGGGACTGTGAGCTTTGCAACTGCTATTGAGTGTGGCGAATCATTAGCTAATATGTGGGGTATCCCAAGTCCAAATGCTACTCTAGCAGCATCGGGTGATGTTGATAGAGCGACGTCAGGCTTGAACTTTTCAATGAGTGGAGTTAGCTTCTTCATTCTGTTGATGCTACATATGAGCTTTCCATAGAGCGTTCCTCCGCCATGTTTCCCGATGATTTGAGCATTAACCTTAAGCTTCTTAGCTAAGAAGTCGATCTCTCTATATCTTCGTGTTGTCACTAAGACATTCCATCCTCTTCTCTGGGCTTCATCTATTATGGGTTTATAGAACATTAATTGCTTTGGTGTTAAGTATTCGATCCAAATGTTCAATTTTAAGCCTCCAGGCTATGTGATTTAATCCACATATAATTGAAGGCATCAAGTAGTAGCTTTGTCATTGCAATGTTTTCGGTATAGTATGGTAGCGCTACGACAGGTCTACCTGGCATAGCGACTAGATGTAGTATGAAGACGGCTTTCTTGGAGTCAACAACCATTCCTCTAATAGGATAGGGCTCTCCATCATATAACCTAACCTCTATCCCGATGGTTCTTGCCTCAAAGGGTTTCTTCGATATTTCAAGACTTGAGCGATGAATTAATGCCTTAACCTTTACTCCTTGTGTTATCGCATCTATAAGATCTTCTTTTATGTCGTCGAGCCAAGTGAATAGATACGTCAATATGTCTATTTCTTGTTTGGCTGAAGCTATCATGTGCTTTGTATAGTGCTCCATTTCACTAAAGCTTGAAAGTTGCTTTAGGGTTTCTGGCGGACTTAAACTCAGCCTGCTATTCCAGTATATTGGTTCTAGGGTCAATGAAAGCTCTCTTGCCTTTGCCTCTAGTCTACGGAGCTCCTCTTCCATCATTGACTTGACGTAAGCCGCATAGCTTCTTAATGCCAACTTAGGTTGAATTGCTTCAAATCTCTTTGGTCTACCGCTAATCTCTAATACCATTCCTTTTGATTGAAGACTTGTCAATACGCTATAGACTCTGGTTAAGGGGACACTTGAAGCCTTGCTTATCTCTTCAGCTGTAAGCCCGCTATTCCTAATTAATGCGTAGTATACTTTGGACTCATACTCTGTTAATCCAAGCTCTTTGAGCTTGTCTATGACGTTTGACATGAAAGTCTTAATATACTCTTTTAAACGGAAACCCAGTTAAAATTTACTAGTGGTTTATATGGCTATCTTCGATCTTTCGCCAGCTGATGTACTTAATGAGCTTAAAGCTGGCAGACTGAAAGCCTGCGTTGTTGGTCTTGGAAGAATGGGTTTGCCCATGGCATGCGTGTTAGCTGAAGCTGGATTCAACGTTGTAGGTGTTGACGTGAATAGAGAAATTGTAGACTTAGTGAATAGCGGAGGTGGATTTGAAGATGAGCCAGGTCTGACAGATGAAGTTAAGAAGTGGGTTTCAGCTGGAAGACTTAAGGCTTATACGAGCTTTGGCGTTATTGAAGAGAGCGATGTAGTATTCATAGTTGTTCCAACTAAAGCTGTTGGTTCTAAGCCTGATTATGGTATTCTCTATAGTGCGTCGAGAAGCGTAGGAGAGCATATGAATAAAGGATTGCTCGTAATTTTGTGTAGTACTGTTGGGCCTCTTATAACGGAGAGAATAGTTAAGAGAGGATTGGAAGAAGCTTCGGGCTTTAAGGCTGAAGTCGAGTTTGGGCTGGCTTATAGCCCTATAAGGGCGACGGCTGGTAGGGTTATTAGAGATTTAAAGTCTTACCCTCGCGTTGTTGCTGGACTTAGCAATAAAAGTCTTGAGCTAGCCTCAGTGATCATAGGTCAGACGACGAGCGGCGGCGTCGTTAAGGTGTCTTCTGTTAGAGTAGCTGAAATGGTTAAACTTGCTGAGAACGTGTATAGAGATGTCAACATAGCCTTAGCTAATGAGATAGCCCTCATATGTGAAAGGCTGGGCATAGACTACAATGAGGTTGCTAATGCAGCTAATACCCAGCCTTTCTGTCATCTTCACGTTCCCGGTCTTGGCGTTGGAGGACATTGTATTCCGCATAACCCCTATTTCATGATAGACTATGCTTTGTCTGAGGATATAAGGCCTAGCTTAATGATAACTGCTAGGAGCATTAATGACTCTATGCCAAAGCATGCAGTTAGGCTCATAGTTAATGGCTTGAGGGATTGTGGAAAGGATGTTCATGGCTCCATCATAGCCATATTGGGAGCCGCATTTAAACCCGATTCAGCTGATCCAAGATATTCGCCTGTAGAGGAGCTTTGTGATGAGCTTGAAGTTTTAGGCGCTGAAGTCAGGGTCTACGATCCACTAGTGCCCATTGATACTCTTAAGGACATGGGCTATGATGCCTATGAGGAGTTAGAAGAGGCTGTTGATGGTGTGGACTGCATTGTTATTGCCATGCCGCACAGCATATTTAAAGAGAACCTTGAGAGCAAACTTCAGGAGATTTATGATTATATGAGAAAGCCAGCTTTGATAGTTGACTGCTGGAGAATACTGGATCCAAGCAAGGTCAGATCGTTGGGGTTTAAGTATAGAGCTGTGGGGAGAGGACTTGAGGGATAACATAAGGGTATCAGTTATAGGCGTTGGCTTTTGGGGGAGAAATCACGCTAGAGTATTTAGCGAACTTGAAGGTGTTACGCTAGAATCCGTTTATGATGTTAAATTTGATGTTGCAAAGAGCATAGCTGATAGATATGGTTGTCGAGCAGCTGAAAGCCTTGATGACGCAATAAGGTGTAGCGATGCTGTGACTATTTGTACTCCAACTTCAACTCACTTTGAAGTTGCAAAGAGGGTTTTAGAATTAGAAAAGCCCCTCCTAATTGAAAAGCCCATAACCGCTAAAAGCTCTGAAGCATTAGAGCTCATAAAGAAGGCTGATGAGAAGAACCTGCTCCTAATGGTGGGCCACATCGAGAGGTTCAATATGGGGTTTAAGCGAATCTGCGATTTAATCAAGAGAGGTAAACTTGGAGAGCTCATATCCATTAGGACTAAGAGGGTTTCAGGAGGTTCAGCGAGGATATTGGATGTCGGTGTTATGCTTGATTTGGCAATTCACGATTTGGACTTAATAATGGCTCTTACGGGCTCAGCTCCTTCATACATATATTCGATTGCTGGCTCCAAATATTCGCCTAATGAGGATTATGTTTACGTCATGCTGAGCATGGAAAATGACGTTCAGGCTTACATAGAGGCTTCATGGCTAACTAAGCGTAAGATCAGGATAATGGAGGTAACTGGAAGCGAAGGTATTGCTGAGCTCAACTTTCTAAGTCAAGAAGTCACGGTTAAATTGGGTGAAGAAGAGTTTAAATTAACTGGAATGTGGGTGGAACCCTTAAAGCTTGAGCTTGAAAATTTTGTTAAATCCATTAAAGGGTTAGAGAAACCCCTAGTAACAGGAGTTGATGGTTATAGAGCTCTTAAGTGTGCTGAGCTAGCTTTAGAGGCAGCTAGGCTTAGGAGGCCTGTTAAAGTTGAATTCGAAGCTTGAAATTGATAAAGAGGTAGTGAAGTATACACATAAGTTAATGAGCTTGGTCATAGAAATTGACGAATATTGGAGGAGGACCTCGCCTTTCCATAAGTTAAGCCAAGAGGACTTAGAAAACCTTTTGAAATTATTAAGTGAGATTGAAGGCTTAGTCTCTAAGTTGAAAGAAAAGCTTAGCTTTAAGCCATAGGTCTAACTTCGATGTGCATGTCGAAGCGCCTGCTTATTCTGTCAAGTTTCTTGCGGCATTTCTTCATTACTAGCGATAGGTAGTGACGAGGCACATAGACGAAGGCCACGCCTTCTTCCGGCATTTCAACTTCAAAGTCCGGTGTAACTCTACTTAAAGCATGCTCCAAAGCCTTTACGATTACTGCATTGGGAGCTTTTAAGCCCTTCTTTATTGGTACTACGAAGGTCCTTTCTCCGAAGACGTACATTTCGTATTCAGGTTCATCGGTCAAGAAGTCCTTAACGACTACCACTGGTCTCGCTAGATCCTCCTCTTTGAGGCCATGAGGTATCTTAATTGTAGTTTCAATTGAGTATACCTTCTTTACATTTCCTTCGCTTATGAAGAGCACCGTATCGACAATTGAGGGTATCATGCCCAGCTCTACTCTGCCAACAAATCTCTGTATGGCGTCTATTGGCGATGTCGCGTGGACTACTCCGACCATTCCCACGCCTGCTAATCTCAAGTCGGCGTAGAGCTTGAAGTCCTCTGTATCTCTCATTTCATCGAATATCGTGTAGTCGGGCCTGCTTAACAGCAAGACATCATGGATTTCCTGTGATGAAGCCATGCTCTTCGAGTACTGAGTGATTTCATGTGGTAGCTGTAGGTCTCTTGGAGCTTCAATAGTCTTGACTATCTTGTTCTTCCTCCTATAATACTCTGCTAATGCTTGAGCAAATGTGCTCTTACCCATACCAGGTGCTCCAGCTATCAGTATGCCTTCGGCATGTGAGTCGAGCCTCTCTATGAGCTTTGGAGGTAAGTTGTAGTCTTCTAGGCGTAGCTTGGCTATTGGCCTAACGGCTGTAAGCTCTAACCCGTCTGAGAATGGGGGTCTCGTTATGACTATTCTATAGCTTCCCAATTGTATTATAGTTGAAGTCTCTCTGTCAACTTCTATGAAGCCATCAGATGAGCTTCTAGCTTTCTCTATGACCTCGGTTATAATGGTTTGAAGCTCCTCATGGGTCATTGGCACGTCTCTTATGGGCTCGAAGACCCATTTACCTGGTTGACCCCTCTTAGCATATGGTATGACTCCTTCTTTTAGATGAACCGACATCGTCTTGTAGTCGAAGTATTCTTCAAGCTTAAGTTTGCCTTCAGGCTTTACGTACATGACGTTTATTCCCATGGCTTCGGCCACTTTAGCCATTATTAAGTCGCATGTTATGAGGGAGCCCTTAAGGTCTAATGCCAGCTCTCTAATCATTTCATTGAGAGCTTCTGGTGAGAGCTTCTGGCCTCCATTCATCTCTCCGACGAAGACTATCTTTACGTTCTTCTCTTCGCATACCTTTCTAAGCCTTGAGAGCTCTTCCAACCCTGAGAAATCGTTGAACTTTGCTTTTCGCTCAAACTCGCTTATTATGGCTCTATGTATTACTAGCCTATTCTTGACTACATCGTTTTCAACAAGCCTTCTTACGACTCCTGCCTCTATAGCCAAGAGGTCAGGTATGTATACTTCAGAGCTTAACATGACTCTTAACTCGCACCTCTCATTAAAGTCAACCTTAGCTTAACCGTAGAGTGTTTTATAAATGTTTTCAATGGCTAGTTAAGATAAGGAAAGCGCTACATGGTGATTGAAGGTGAAGCTAACTAGTAAGCTATACTATTACCCTGAAACAGGGTTTACCTCAAATTCATATATAATTGAGGATGGCATTAGGGTTTTAGTTGATCCAGGTCATTATAATCATCTTCGAGATCTTATTGAGCTTATGAGCGAAGACGGCTTTAGCTTAAGCGACATAGACTGGATAATTGTGACGCATGCTCATGTAGATCATTGCGGCGCGGTTTATGATATTCAGAGAAAGCATAACATTAAGGTTGCAATGCACGAAGCCGAAAGGCAATATCTGCTTGAGCAGGCCAACTACTTTCACAGGCTTTTAGGTGAGCATATGCCTCTTTTCACTGTGAA
>QMSF01000013.1 GCA_003649565.1 Thermoprotei archaeon
CCTCAAGGAACCTTATCTTCGCCTCCGTTATTTCGATCTGTGCGGGCAGGAGCTGCTCCGCCAGCGCCCTCTGCTGCTCCTCATACCGGGATTGGAGGACCTGAAGCTGGTTCGCCACCCCTTCCGACTGGACCTTGTACGCCTCCGCCACCGCCCCGGACTCGCCCATCTTCGCCGAGAGTTCGTCCAACGAAGCGGACTCCTCCATGAGGATGGATGCCGCTGCGGCCGCCCGGGTGCCGAACACCTGCGTGAGGATGGACTGTCGCTCCAGCGGGTCCACGTTCGCCAGCGTGGCCTGAAGGTTCTGCATCGTGGCCGTGAGGTTCAGCGTGCCGTCAGCGTTCTGGACCAGCGCGTCCTTCACTATGAGGAGCGGGCCCTCCGTGGCGGAGGCTGCCGCCGCCAGTTTAGACAGCATCATCCGGAAGCCCGTCCCGGCCATACTGGCGTCCAAACCTCTCTGGCGCAGGAGGCCGATGGCGGCAGAAGTCGTCTCAAGCGGTACCCCCAAGTTCGCAGCGGCAGAGGCCGCGTACTGAAGGGAAATGGCGAGTTCGGGGAGGGTTGTTTTGAACGATTTCACCGTATTCATCAAGATGTCGTTCACCCGGTTCGTCTCATCCGCTGACATCTCCCAAGAGTCCAACGCAGCGGTCACCAAGTTCGCGGTCGTGGCGAAATCCGCCCCGGTGGCTATGGAGAGCTTCATTATCCCCGGGGTCAATTTCATTATCTCGTTGGCGGATTTTCCGGCAGAGGCCAGTATGTAATAGCCCTCAGCGACTTGCTGGGCGGATACTGGCATGTCCCGGCCCATTTGTTCTGCCGATTCCCGGAGCTGCTTTATCTCCTCCTCCGAGCCTTGAACGATGGAGACCACGTTGGCCATCGCCTGGTCGAACCCGGCGAGGGCCGCTATGCTCCCGGAGGCGAAGGAGTTCACCTGGTCCGCCGCCATCATCGCTCCCCGGGCGAGGTTGGCCATGGCCTGCTGGGTATCGCTGACCCTCGCTGCCACGTTCTCCATCTTGTCCGGGACCGCCTCTATCAGGTCGGCCCCGACCTCGTCGTACGAGATGATGATCTTAACCTTCGGGTCTGGCACGCCTCTTTGCCTCCATGTACTTCTCCTTCAGTTCCTCGTACTTCCCCGGGGGCACCTCTCTCGTTCTTTCCGCCGCTTCCGCCTGCATCCTCACGACCGCCTGGAACGCCGCACGGTCCAGTTCCACCCGCTCCCAGGGGGCGAGCGGCCCGCACCCGTACAGCTCCCACAGCTCACTCGGCGTCTTTCCGTACCGCTCCGCCAGCGTCCCCAGCTCCAGAACCACCGGGTTCTCCGCCGAGAAATTTTCGACCCATCACCTCCCTCTGGAGGATGGTGGCGGCGGCGTACAGCGCTGCCCTGTCCTCCTCGATAAGCTCGTCCCAGTAGAGTACTTTCGGGTCCCTCTCCTCCCCGGGGCCCGGGGGTCTGCGCACCCGGGGCCTCACGGTGATGGAGGTTCCCATGATCTCCTCTATCTTCTCTATGTTCGCCAACACGGTCTTCTCATCCACGCCCAGGGCCTCCCAGGAGGCGTTGTCCGGTAGTGCCTCCTTCCCCCGGAGCCGGGAGAGGTCCACGCCGAGCAGGTCGTAGAGCTCCATGTACGCCCACAGCGGTGGAGGCCTCACCTCCACGTTCCCGCACGACAGGCGCACGTAGAGCCGCTCACGCTCCGCCGTCATCTTCCTGTACTCCTCCGGGGTGATCGTTTCCTCCTCCCCCGGGGTCTTCTTCAGTATGCCGTCCACCCTATCACACCCCCTACGTGGCGGACACGGACGTGGACTTACCTATGGCGTCCACATCGTAGCCGGTGAGGTCATCGTACTTCAGTGAGAGCTTGGAAGCGTCTATCTTCACGTTCGAGACCTCGTAGGCGGCCCCGCCGGAGGACTTCGTCTTCACCGTCACCGTGAACTCCGGGAGAGCCCCGGAGTTCAGCTTCCCCGTGGCCATTCGCATCGCCCGGGAGTCTATGTAGAGGTAGTGGAACTTCAAGGATATCTCTATCGGGCCCTCCTTGATGTCGTAGGGCTCCCTCTGGCCGCCGACATGCGCGACCTTCAGGTTGTTCTTCTGCTCAAGGTCCACGCCCTGCCAGCAGCCGACGGTCTCCTTGCTCTTGTACGTGACATCGTACTGATGCCCGGCGGTCGCCGAGATGATGGTTATCTTTCCCTCGCTGCCGTCCACGGTGTAAGCGCTGCCGTCGTTCGCCATCGCGCTTCCGTTGTCATACACCGTGATGTCGCTCGGGTCGTCCGTGACGTTCCCCGAGGCGTCCACGATGGGCCAGTGCGATGTGTAGTACACCACGTTCGACCCCCCGGCGGAGGATTCCGTGAGTATCTCCCTTGTCTGGTCACCCTCCACCAGGAGGACGCCTTCCCATCCTGCATACGTTGCCATGGCTCATCACCCCCCGGGGGATCACGGCACCGTCCCGACGGTGATGGACTTGGCGATGAAGTCCGCCTCTTCCCTGGTGATGTCGTCGTGCTTCAGCGAGAGCTTGTAGCTGTCGAACTTCCCGACCACGTAGTACTCCGTGTTCCCGGAGCTGTAGCCCTCCGGGTAGATGCCGATGTAGTACTCCGTGAGGGCCCCGGTGGACCCCACACCGGCCTTATCGGAGAGTGTGGTCTTGTCGCGCCATTTCCTTGCGATCTTCGCTGATATCTCAAGAAGCCCCTCCTTTATCTCCTCCGGGTCCCGCTGGCCCCCGGTGAAGATGCGCTTGAGGTTGTTCTTCACGTCGGCGTCCAGGGATTCCCAGGATATCGCCGAGGACGACCTCATGGCGGAGAGGCTCGTTCCTATCTTCACTTCGCCTTCCCATCCTGCGTATGTGCTCATTTCGCCTTCACCTCCTTGAACTCAAATTCAGGCATTCCGCCCCGGACCTGCTTCCGGGCATCCCTGTCCCGGAGCTCCTTCCAGAGCGCCTTCCCTATCTCGACCCATTCGCCCGGGGTCACGACGGTCCCGTCCCGGAGCTTCCTCCGCACGTACGGGAGCGTGCCCCGCAGTCTTATCATGTACATCGTCTTCTTCATGTCTTTTCCCTCCACACCAGCTCTATCCTGTTCCCCCGGGGGGCGATGGATATCTCCGGCATGGATATCTCCAGCCGGTCCCCCGGGCGGAACCGGAGCTCTACGGTATCACCCCCAGCAGGTACGCACCTACCAGGAGCGTGACCGTGTAGGATGTGAGAAAGTAGTGGATGTCCCCGGCGTACACCGCCACCGCTGCGATGGTCATGGGGATGAGGAGCACCATCCACCACCCCGGGGAGAGGATGGCGATGAGCGTGAGGAGTGCGAAGAGGAACCCCACATGGAACCCGTGAAGCTCCCGGAAGGTGGAGAACGCCGTCTTTAGGATGTTTCTCCTTGTCGGCCTGGAGTCTTCCGACACTTCAAGGGTTGTTGTGGGAAGCTCGGAATACTGCGCCGGGTGGAGAGTTAAGAGGTGGGGACCACGTTCGCCGTCACCGCCCGGGGATTCCGCCGAGGGTTCGGGCACCGTGTAAGGGGTGGATTTCTCCAGAGTTCCCGATGTCAGGGTGTCGCCTTTGGTGGCCGATGTCAGCAGAAACCCTATCGCCCCGGGGACCACCATAAGGGCGAGCCCGGGGAGCCTTGCGCCCACCAGTGCGGCGATGATGAAGAGCAGGGCGATGATGACGTACTTCCAGAACCGCCCGGGGTCGGAGAACATGGAGTTCCTCCGGGGCGGGTCGCTCTGCTCCAGGAGCGCCAGCCTCTTCTCGTGGTTCTGCGTGATCTTCACGAGAGGGTTCAGCGCGTTCGTTATCTCCTCCCGGATGGCTCCCCGGAGGGATGCCTCCAGGGTGGTGATGCGCCGGTCGTGTTCGTTCAGCCTTTCCCATATCTTCTCTTCACTCATACCAGCTCCCTCCGTACTGCATCTTGAGCGTGATTGCGCACCATCTTATGAACTGTCCCTTACGCCCCGGGGCCGGTGCGAGCCCCGTGCGTACGTCCGCCCCGGGCACTATCACCCAGTCGTGCGCTGTCCGGCGGTTGGAGGAATCCAGAAGGATGTCCAGCACCTCGGCGGTCAGCGTCATGAGCTGTTCCACCTGCACCTCGTCCCCTCTCCCGAGCGTCTCCACCACCACCCCGGGCTCGTAGGTGAACGGTCTCGGGACGGAGAACGGCCCCGGCTCTATCCGCACGTTGGGATAGACGTACTGCGGGGAGAACCCTATGAATATCTGGGCGTTGTTGATGTTCTTCAGAACGCTCACGTGGGATGGGTAGCTCGCATCGGCCCGGAGAACATCACGGATGTCCTCAAGGGCCTCCATGAGCTTGCTCTTGATGTAGTCAGTCATCGGCCCACCTCCACGTATTCCTGCGCCCGGGCCTGTATGGCCTGCGGGAGAAGCGGTTCAGCGGCCGCCGCAGCTCGTTCGATGTACCCGGCGGACTTGCCCCGGTATTCCACGTAAGGGGCATAATAGACGTGGGGCCCGACCATCACTACCTTCTCGCTCTCGGTCGGGTAGATGGAGGACTTCAGCGCCCCGGTCCTGTACGGAGCGGTCCTCTTCATCACCAGTTCCACCACCCGGGCCGCCTCCTCCATGAGCTCCTGCGGGAGCTGCTGCAGCCTCCGGGCTAACTCCTCCCAGTTCCCCGTGAACTCCGACAGGTCAATCGAGATATTCATAGAAGTCTCTCCTCGTGGCGGGCTTGCTCCGCTGCAGCTTCACCCGGAACCCGCTGGAGCCTTCCGCTTCGTCCGCCCGGGCGGAGGCCCATGCCTCCACGTTCGCCATCCCACGCAGATAGAGCAGGTGCCTTTCCTGCGCCGTGCTCTTATCGTGCTCCCCGGGGACGGATTCCACCGCCAACCCGGCGGCGACGTCGGCCTCCGCTGCCTGTAGGAGCTCGTAGTCCGTGCTGTCCGAGTCCACACTGTCCGGGTCAAGGCCGTATCTCCGGAGGACCGCCACCACCTCCGCGTGGGCGGCGGTGAGGAACTCCGAGATTATGTCGGCGTGCTCCGTCGCATCCAGCATCTGCAGCCTCTTCGAGACCATGTCGCTCGTAGCGTATGCCGTTCTTCCACCTCCCGGGGGAAATTAATTGACCCGGGGTGGCGGCGGGTCACCAACGCTCCCGCCGTAAGAAATCCCAACCCCGGGCATGTCCGTTGGAATCCTTATGCCTTCTCGGCCTTTCCCTCCCTGATGAGGCGCTTCGCCACCTCCACCTTCAGGGGCATCACCTGCCCCTGGCGGATGATGAGGAAGCCGTGGTCCACATCGGGCTCGGAGAGGCCGAGATTGGTCAGCGCCCGGACGGTCATCGTCCTCTCCTCCTTCTTCACCTCTTCCTTCGGAAGCTCCTCGGGAGGAGCGGGCTTCGTCTTCGCCCGGGATTTTCGCTTGCGCGCCATCTACGTCACCTCCTTCATGCTCCCCGGGCTCATATGCTGGAGAGCTTGCAGAAGGCGTCGGTCTGGTAGATCACGGGCACGACCGCTTCGAACACGATGCCCTCGGTGCCGACGGGCTTCTTCTCCCACACCTCTATCTGGATGTCCTCTCCGAGGACTATCTCGGCGATGTCCGGGGCATTCCCTATCAAGAGCCCGGTCCCATCGGTGAGGTATGGGCAGGAGTAGATCTTCCCGAGCCTTGCCGGGCCTCCCCGGGCGCCTCCTTCGTCCTCCGCGGCGAGCAGTGCCTTCACGATGTCTATCTCGCGGCCCACGCCGGAGATGACGGACGCTGCGAGCTCTGCGAACTGCGTCGGATGCAGGAGGAGCGTGTAAGGTCCGTAGATGCCGTCAGCGTTCAGGAGGGCTATCGCCCCGGCGACAGCGGTCTTGGCGTTGCCGGCGGTGCCGAAGTCCTTGGACGTGCTGTAGTCGTTGTTGGCGGCCTGGTAGAAGCCGTTGATGTCATAGTTGCTCCCGTCGGATGCCCATCCGTTGATGACGATCGAGTTCTCCAGGTACGCCACCCGGTAGGCCGCGGAGTTCGCAGCCCGGGTGTTGAGCGGGCGCCCCAGCCTTCTGGAGGCTTCGAGCGCTCTCCTGGGGATCTCGAACATCTTCGCAAGGATGGGTATCTGGATGGTTCCCCGGGTGACCGTTGGCAAGTCCTTGGTGAAATGCTTGAACTCGTAGGCCACCTCGGCCACGCCGACATCGGTCTCCTTGTCGTAGGCATATTCCTCCACACCTATGCCCAGGGGCTTGGTGTAGAGGTCAGCGAAGATCTTCCGGACTATCAGCCTCTGGCGGAGGGCCTGCTTCACCCTCTCCTCCAGATACTGATATTCCTCCTCGGTCACGAGGTAGTCGTGGCTTGCCACGTTCTGCAGTGTCTTTGGGTCTCTCATCGTTTTCACCTCCTCATATCAGCGAGAGGACAAGGATGTCCTTCGCTCCGCTGGATGCGTCCACGCTTTCCATCGCTATGCCCACGATGATGTTGTCCCCGACCTCCCCGGAGATTATGGATCCGTTGGCGGCCGTGGACGTCACCGATGTCGAACCGCTGTCCACGGTGAGCGCAGAGGCCTCCTTCACCTGGCCGTTGGCGGCCGGTACGAGGAAGGCTCCCTTGCTCACGTTCTCTCCGCTGGCCAGCTTCGCCTTCACCACGAAGTGGCCGCCGTAGAGGACCGGGGCCCAGTCATCGGCCCCGTAGGCGGTCGTGATCGTCTTCGGGCGATAGGGGCCCGCGGCCTGCTCCCATCCGAGCCAGCCCACGGGCTTCCCGGAGGCATCGCAGACCACGATGTCATCGTCGTTCGTGCCCTTCTTGACCAGTCGCCCGGGGTACATGTTGGTGGCGGTCTCGACCTTGAGCTCGTCCACCAGCGGGTCCCCCACGGCGACTATCCTTCCGCTCGGTTTCTTGAGTACCATTTTCTCTCACCTCCTCACTCCTCCTTCCAGCCGGCGACCCCGGGGACGCCGACAGTCCATCTGGCGTCCTCCTTATCGTCCGGCTTTCCGGCCTTGTCTTCTCCACCCTGCTCTTGGACCATGAAGACGGGTTGAGGCTTGAAGTCCGCCCCGGTCTTGGCCTTGAGCAGCCGTATTATCTCGCAGTCGGACATCTTCTCGATCTCCTCGTCCGAGAATATGCAGCTGCCCTCCTCCTCCCCGGGGTAGGAATCCTTGAGCTGGCGCACCAGCTCCTCCCGTATCTGGTCCTTCAGGGCCTTGAGCTCCTTCTCTATCCTGTCGTGCTTCTCCTTGAGTTCGTCGTATTCCTTGGTCTTCGCCTCCAGCTTCTCCTTGAGGTCCGAGACCTCCTTGTCCCGGGCCTCCACCGTATCCTGCAGTTCCTTGAGCTTCTTTTCCAGCTCCTTCGTCTTGTCGTCTCCCATATCCTTTTCCTCCTCGTCGTAGTTGCCCACGCCCAGTGCCTTCGCATGTCGCACAAGGTGCGCCTTCGCCTTCGCCTTCAGACTCTCCGGTAACTTGGATTGCGGCAGCCTTGCGAGGGCATTCCGCAGATGCGGGATGTCCACGGTGTCATGCTCGTTCCCGTTCTTCACGTTCGCGTTGTGATGCGGGAAGTGCCGCAGGCTCCGGGGGACCGTCTTCCCCTCTTCGTCCTTCTTGCCCCCGGGCTCTATCACAGCGAACGCGGCGTCCGGGAGGTCGTTGATGAACTTCGTGGACCACACCGCATCCTCTTCGTTGTCTCCCGTATGCTCACCTCCTTCAGCATCATAGCCACAGCCCACCGCCAGCCCCGGGGGTGCATCACCTTCAGATATCGCTGGCGGGCATGACGGTGCCTGTTTCACCATTCGGGCCAGATGCACGAGCGTGATGTTGCGTTGAATGCCTACGTAATCGACCCCCTTGTACTCCCCGGGGGTCAGTTCCACGTCGGCGACGTATCCGATGGATACGCCCTTGATGTTGAGCAGGTCCGGGCGCTCCTTCGGGATGGCGTCTATCCCCACCAGGCGATACCGGCCGTCCTCTCCCTCCTCCCCTCTTATCCCGAACACGAACCCGGAGACCTCCTCATCCTTCGGATGTACCCGTATCCCACCCTCATCCACCCCGGGGTGATCGTTCACTGAGGGGATGATGTGGTCCGCCTGGCGCTGGGCTGTTCTTTCCAGCTCCTCCCGGGGCTTGTAGAACCCGTTCAGGTTCACCCCTTCCACGGTGAGGACCACCCGACGGTACCAGAAGTTTTTATCCTCTCCCAGAAGGGTCGGGCTCGCATCCTCCTGTTCCTCGCAGTAGAGGACGGTGCGCCCGGCGACCGCATCTCCCATGATTGCTTGCTGGAACGCTTTCACCACCGCCACGTCCAGCTTCTCGTACTTCTTCTTCAGCTCCTCCAGGAGCCTCTTGAACCTGTCCCGGAGCTCCTCCGGGACCGATGCCATGACGGATAGGATGTTCACCATCACTGCTCACCTCCCCACGCTATCGGCTTTCCGCCCACCTCCTCCGGTCTGAGCGTCCTTCCCATCTCACGCTCCACCGCCAGCTCGGGGACGCAGGTGCAGCGGCAGTTCCATTCGGAGAGGAGCTCCTTTATCATGTCCCCGGGGTACACGTTCCCCTCTCTTGCCCGATGCTCCGGGCGCACCCGCTCATCACCCATGGTGATGTAGACCCAGCGGTCCCGGGCGGCGGCCCTCCCCGATTCCACCCGGGCGGCGTTCAATGCGCTGTGACATACCTTGTGGACGATCTTGTAGGTCTCGTCCGTCCACATCTTCGCACCCTTCTTTATCCGGGCCGTGATGTCCGGGTACCCTTCACCCTTGAGCAGCCCTTCCCGCATGGCCGCCACCATCTTGGACGTGACATCCTTCCCGGTCTGGGCGGTGAGCGTGTCCACGTGTGCGGCGAGATATTCCTCCGCCCACGGCATCCCGATATCGAACTCCCCGGGGAGCCCGAGGAGCTGTTGGGTGGTGTTGTAGCCCACCTTCAGGCTCTCCTCTATCATCTCTTGGTAGGCGCTCCTTATCTTCCCGTCGGGGAACCTTATCTTCAGCGCCTTGGAGACTATCTCGGCGACGTTGTACTCGGCGTCCCCTTCCGAGAGTGCGTCCATCTGCATCCCCGCTTCCCGGGCGATGTCCTCGAACTTCGCCAGCCAGCGGATGACTGCGTAGTTCACCGCCTCCCGGAGGTTCTCCTCCGCATCGGGCTCCACACGGTCATACGGGAGCTTCCACTTCTCCCGGAGCCTTGCGAGGACGTCTGGCGGTATCTTCAGCTTGTCCAGCCGGTTCACTATGCTCATTTCTTCCCGGCCCCCGGGGACCTCTTCAGCCCCGGGGACTGTCGGGGGTATCGTGAGGTTCTGCGCTGCTTCCGGCGGCAGTTCCATGACCCCCTCCGCCGGGACCTTCAGCGCTATGATGCGTCCGTCGGGCGTGTTCTTCACCATGTAGAGCTCGCCCTCGTGATACAGCTCTTTCCATCCCAAGTTCACCAAGTTCGTTATCGCAGTTGAGAGGTCAAGGAAAGAGCGTGTAATCCTCATGCGTATCTGGGCCCTCTCCTCCTCCGTCGGCTCATCCAGTGCGCCCCATTTTATCTCCAGCTTCCCGGGGGGCAGTATTCCCCAGCGCTGCGCCCTCTTCAGAAGGTCCACGATGTGCCTGGTCAGCTCACGCCTCATATCGCTCACGAGTGCGTGGTACTCCTTGATGTTCCACTCGCTCCCGGTGACCTTCCCCGCCTCCGTCCCCATGAGGATGGTCTTCGGCACCCGGGAGACGAGGGACAGGCGGTGGAACTGATGCTCTGTGTAAGGCTGCGGGTTCACTCCCTTGTCCATGCTGATGACGTCCGCCTCCCACCCTTGCTCGCTGATGAACTCCGTGAGGAAATCTATGTTCTTGAAGTTCTCCGTCGCCCAGTTCCAGTCGTCCTCCGTGGCGTTCTCCGGGAGCTTCAGATGTGCGAGGCCCACGGCCGACTTTATCAGGGCCTCCGTGATGGCCACGTTGGAGTTCTCAAAATCGCTGATTGTGTCGTACTGCGGGAGGAAGTGTGAGACGCCCTTCGGGTCGTCCGAGAGCCACCAGTTCTGCACGAGCACCACGCGGTCCGCATGGACGGAGTACTGCGATGCCCCGCTCTGGATGCGCCACATCTCTATCTCGCCATCTTCGCCCCGGGTGTAGTCCAGGATCTGCGTCTTTGAGATGCTGGTGAGATGCTTCAGCTCCTCCGGGAACGCCCAGCCGTCCTTCGTCCTCTTCGCCCGGAGCCTCTTCAGCGACCCCGGGGCCACTGGTTCGGCGAGGTCCCCCGGGAGCGGGATGAAGAGGAGCCCGCAGCCATACGCCTTGGAATAGACGTAGACGCGGGAGAGCCGTTCCTGGACGTCCCACACCTTCAGAAGTTCGTTCGCTTGCTCCGCCAAGTCCGCGTTCGGCGACTCCACCCAGAAGCCGCCGCGCCAGGGGTCCTGCTTGAATATGCGGAGCTGTCCCGCCCCCATCTCTGAACGCGTGGCCATCCACTCAAAATCATCGTCCGTCAAGCGTGCCTTCCGGACGCTCCGGGGCCCCTCGGTCGCCCTCCGGGAGGGTAACGTGTCCTTCTCCTGAATACTGTCCTGAGAAGTGGAACGCACAACAGGGGGGTGTCCCCTTCCCTTGGCCGCGTGGCCAGGAGTGATGGCATCCATGAGTCGTTTGAGCAGGCGGCGGGAAGGGGACGGAGGACTCATGGGGATAATGACATGGCTTGAAAATATATATTCATTCTGCGTTTTTCGGGGATGGTTGCACTTCTGTAAGTTCCGCTCCCGGGGTTTGCACTTCTGCGGGGTAAGTCCCGGGGATTCTTTCCGGGGGTGTGCAACTTTCCCCGCCTTTTCTTATCATTCTGTCATCGGATTATTGGCCTCCTTCCGCC
>QMSF01000014.1 GCA_003649565.1 Thermoprotei archaeon
ATAGCTGCTGCCTCTCTTGCCTCTACTTGCCCTACCATACCGTCAGCTATGGGAAGCGCTTTGCCATCCTTAACTCCAAGCCCTTTAATATGACTATGAGCACCAACTCTTTCAAATCTTCCAAGGGGCACTATTCGAGAGGACATAGACTCCCCCCTGAGTCTTCATTAGAGATTTACTGCGCCCCGCTAAAATGATATCGAGAGCTTGTAGAAGTGAGTCGACACTTCTTTTAAGTTTCAAGCCTCCTCTGAAAACGTGTATGGCATTTAAACCAATTCTCTCAGGTCCGATAACGTCAGTTTCAATGTTATCGCCTACGAAGATAGCATTAAAAGCAGAGGTTATCTGCATAGCTCTTAAATATATCAATGGATGCGGCTTACGAATACCTAATTGAGCTGACGTCAATATATCATCGATATAGCTCATCAAGCTTAACTTTCTCAGCGACTCCAATGCCATGTAATGATCAGATATATTAGATACGACTATAACCGTGAAACCATTTCTCTTCAATTCCCTCAAGAAGACAAGCGCATCTTCATGAGTCCTCCGAGTATCTACATAATGATGTATTAAGACCTCCCTCAGCCTCTCTATGAAGCCTCCATTAACCGCAAAAATCTTCCCTAATGTTATCTTCAATATAGTATGTAAACTCACTTCAATCAGCAACTTTCTCTTTACAACCTTTAGCGAATTATATACTTCATCAAAGGCATGAGCTAATTTTGTGGCTTCTGAGGGATCAACTCTTAGATCTTCACTCAGGATAACATGCTTAAAAACTTCTGTAATTCGTGGACCATGAATTAGAGTATTGCCTAGATCAACTAAGACGACTTCTCTTCGCATAATGCAAACCCTTAATTATACATCAGCCCTGCGTGGGTTCTTCATCCCTAAGGTCAGCCCTTTTGAGCATCATCACAGGAGCTTTCTCCTCACGCTAAATACTTAAAACTTCGCTTTTAAGTTTCCTTGTAGGGGTCTTCTTTGCAACTCATAAAGTGGCTTAATCAAGTTGAGCCTAAGCATGTATTAACAATAGGCGGTCTCGACCCTATTGCAGGTGCAGGTGTATATGCAGATGTGAAGGCTTTATCAATGATAAAGGCATTGCCTTTAATTGTAGCTACCTGCATTGTCTTTGAAAATACGCAAGGTGTCAAAGGAATTATGCCTTTATCGCACGATGCCGTACGCCTTCAACTTAAAATGATACTCCATGATTGTGAGCCTCATGCAGTTAAAATAAGCTTAGTTCATAACCAAGAAATAATCGAAGCTCTTGTCAATGAGCTTCCAAGAAATTTGCCTATAGTTTTAGATCCAATACTTGAAAGCTGGGATGGCTATAAACTAATAACACCTGAAGGATTAAAGGCATTAAAAGAACAACTAATCCCTAAGTCGACCGTCATAACGCCTAACATCTTTGAAGCTAGCATACTAAGTGGAGTTAAAATAAAGGATTTAGACTCAGCCAAAGAGGCTGCCAGGAAAATAGCGAATTTTGGAGTTAAATGTGTAGCAATAAAAGGCGGCCATCTCTCATTTCGAAAAGCTATCGACCTTCTCTATTACGAAGACGACTTTTTCATAATGGAAAAGGAAAGAACTCATGAAGAAGCCTTTCATGGATTGGGCTGCGCTTTTGCCGCATCATTTGCCGGCTTTATAGCTCATGGATTAAATGTTATTGAAGCCTTTAAGTTTGCATCGCTATTTACAGCTTATGCAGTAAAAGGCTCCTATAAGTTAAAAGGCAAAGCTAAAGTATCAAATCCTCTTGAACTTTACTACAAATCCCTGGATGTAATAAAAGTGTTAGAAAGCATGCATGAAGCTTTAGCAAATATAGAAGCCATTAAAGGCTTAGAGGACTTAACACCCGAAGTCGGCGTAAACATCGCCATGTGCTTGCGAAACCCAACAACATTAGATGATGTATGTGGAATAGAAGGAAGATTGAGGCCCATAAGAGGCTTTCTAAGAGCACATGGCACAATAAAATTTGGTGGCTCTAGACACCTAGGAAGCATGCTCATCGAGGTTAATAAGCGATGGCCATCAATTAGGGCGTGTATCAACATTAAGTACTCTGAGGAAATTTTAAAGGCAATCAAAGCATTAGGCTTCAAAATAACGTCATTTGACAGAAGCAAAGAGCCACAAGAGGTAAAGTCGAGAGAAGGTTTAAGCATGAAGTGGGGGGCTCAAGAAGCACTAAAAGATTTATCATTAGAACCTGACGTCATATACGACACAGGCGATGTAGGTAAAGAACCGATGATAAGGGTTTTCGGGAAAGATGCGATCGACGTTGTTAAGAAAATAGAATTAATAAATGCTAAGCTCAGGGAGTTACAGGAAACCTCGAGAAGTCAACACTCTCCTTAAAGCTGGATCCTTAGATGCAAGCATCATCAATGCTTCCTCAATACTCTCGCCTGGCCCGACTTCATACTTTAAATATACACCGGTTCTACCAACTTCATCCCTTCGTGTTAACACTTTTATCCTTTCTTGCACGACATCAAGGCTAACACCAACTTTATTGGCTGCATAAAGCTCTTTACCTATTATTGGCTCTTCATAGTGACCTCTAGGTGAAGGCTCGATAAGCTTAAGCCTCTTATCAACTCCACATACCCTCTTATTGTTCTTCAGTTCACTAAGAGTCAGTTCACCGCCAAACTTGTAAAACTCCCTTTCATGCCGTGTCAGATTGGTCAAAGGAAATGTGATTATAGTAGCCTCATCAAGATAAATATGGGCCTTAACCGCATGAGCTGGCGTTGCTTGAGTCAATATACGTTTAAAAGGCTTTATATTCAATTCATCAAGTAACAATTCAATGCGATAAGAGGGCACTACGTATGGAATCACTATATCGATATCACTTGTTGGGCTTACATCCCCTCTGGCGACGCTTCCATGAATTATGGGGTTAAGCCCTATCCTTTCTAAATTCTCCATAATCTTTATGGCTTTACTTCTAAGTTCAGAGAGCAACCTCCATTGAGACTCGCTATAAACTACTTCTATTCTATCCCCAATCTTGACGGGCTTCCTTCTCCTACTCACAAGTTGTTTATAAATGAGCAAGCTATAATAACATAACCGTTTCTTAAAGAAACGCAAGCATATGTCCTCCATTACTAAGAGAATGCTCATAGAAGTTCCAACGGATTGGCCACTGATAGGATGTATAGCTTTTGGCCTAATAGATCGAGGTACAAACTTAATTCAAATAAGGCCATCCTCATCATGTCCTCTCTCATGTATATTCTGCTCGACAGATGCTGGTCCTTCATCTAGAAGTAGACAAGCTGAGTACATAGTCGACGTAGATCATCTATTGAGATGGCTCAAATATCTTCTCGAGTTCAAGCGATCAAAGACCATTGAAGCCCACATAGACACAGTTGGTGATCCACTGACATATCCACGAATAGTGGACTTAATCCATAGGCTTTCAGAAATACCCAGAATCAAAGTTATCTCCATGCAGACGCATGGCTTTCTCTTATCATATAAATTGATAAGCGATATGGAAGCTGCTGGTCTTTCACGCATAAACCTGTCGATCGATGCTTTAAATCCAAAGCTAGCAAAAGAATTAGCTGGCACACAACACTATGAATTAAATCACGTATTGGAAATGGCTGAAGCCATAGCCAATAGCAAAATAGACCTTCTCATAGCACCCGTTTGGGTTCCTGGGTATAATGACGAGGAAATACCAAAAATCATCGAGTACGCATTAAAAATCAAAGCTGGCAAGCAGTGGCCTCCTTTAGGCATACAGAAATACAATGTTCATAAGTATGGAAGGAAACCTAAAGGAGTAAAGCCAATGACGTGGTTCAAGTTTTACAAAGAGCTACGAAAACTTGAGGAAAAATTTCATGTGAAATTGATACTAAAACCTGAAGATTTTGGAATAACCAAAGACACAAGGCTTCCACTAAGCTTTAAAAAAGGCGAAAAAGTGCGTGTACATGTGATTGGTTATGGCTGGCTTAAGGGCGAGAAACTCGCCATACCCCTCCATGGCGATAGGATAATAACCCTGATAAACGCTTTTGATATTGAAATAGGCTCCAAAATATCAGCTAGAATATTAGCTTGCAAGGATAACATATACATAGCAGAACCACTATGAGAAAAACTGAAGAAAATGTAATAATTATAAGAAAAGCATCACCATCGGATTTTGCTCAAATAGTCAAAATAGAGAATCTAAGCTTTGAGAAACCGTATCCACCAGCTTTGATTTTATCGCTTCTTTATTTGCATAGCGATTTATTCTATGTTGCCGTGGCTAATAACGAAGTCATTGGCTATGTAGTAGGTGCGAAAAAGGGTAATGGTCATGGCCATGTAATCTCTATAGCAGTAAAGCCTGAATGGAGAAGAAGAGGTGTGGGCACTAAGCTCATGGAAGCCTTACTAAACGCCTTTAAAGAAAGAGGATTAAAAGCTGCAATACTCGAAGTTGCCACCAGCAATAGGGAAGCCATTGCTTTCTACAAAGCCCTGGGATTTGAGAAAATCGACCTCATGAAGAAGTATTATCCATGGGGCGAAGATGCTTATGTAATGATCAAAAAGCTCTAATCAAGTACGCACTAAGCTTATTCCTAAGCTAAAGCATTATTTTAACGGGAGCGTCAACCATGGCACAAAGGCTCTTATTTTGGCTATTAGATGTAAATTATGATGTTGAAGGGAAAATACCTGTAGTTAAACTTTGGGGAGTAACTGAAGACGGTAAACGTGTCCTTATAAAGGATTATAGCTTTAGGCCTTATTTCTACGTATTACCCAAAAATAATGTTGATCTATCAAAAGCAATAAGGGACATAAAAATGCTTGAAGATCCTGCAGAGCCAATACTATCAGTGGATCAAGTAGATAAGAAGTATTTCGGCAAGCCGGTTAAAGCCTTAAAGGTTACGTGTTTAATCCCTCAGTCAGTACCATCATATAGAGAAAAGATAGGTAGGTTGGAATGGGTGGAAGAAGTACTTGAAGCTGATATAAGATTTTACATGAGATACTTAATAGACAATGGCATTAATCCTTGTGATTGGCATGAAGTTGAGGTTGAAGAAGAAAAGGTTACAAGTGGCTTAAAAGTGGATGCGGTATATAAGGCTCTTACAAGGCCGAGGCCTTACCCCAAAGATGAAATACCTCCTCTTAAAGTGCTTGCCTTCGATATTGAGTGTTATAATAAAGCTGGTTCCCCCGTCCCCCAGCGAGACCCAATAATCATAATCTCATTGGTCTCAGATCAAGGAACGAAAATCCTGACTGCTAATGATCATGAAGATTCGAAGATAATAAAGGATTTTGTCGACTTCATCCAATCATATGATCCTGATGTTATTACAGGCTACAATAACAATCACTTTGACTGGCCATACATACAGGCAAGAGCTAAACTGCATGGCACAAGACTAAGAATAAGCAGGGAACTATCAGAGCCCCATCAAAGCGTCTATGGCCATATATCTATAGTCGGGAGGGCTAACGTTGATCTATACGACTATGCTGAGGATTTAATGGACGTAAAGATCAAGACTCTCGAGAATGTAGCAGACTACTTAGGAGTAATGCCAAAAGACAAGAGAACTATGATAGATTACCTAGACATAGCTGATTATTGGGATGATCCATCAAAGCGAGATGTGCTAAAGAAGTACGCTGAGGAGGATGGGATTTCAACTTACGGCATTGCAATGGAAGTCTTACCATTTGCCATACAGCTTTCAAGACTTACAGGCGTTCCTCTAGACCAAGTATTAGCTGCATCTGTTGGATTTAGAGTTGAATGGTACCTAATGAGGGTTGCTTATAGCGAAGGAGAACTCATACCCAATAGGGTTGAGAGAAAATATGAGCCATATAAAGGAGGCTTGGTCCTGAAACCAAAAGAGGGACTCCACGAAAACATCGCAGTACTAGACTTCTCAGCCATGTACCCACATTTAATGATAAAATACAACATAGGTTTTGATACTTACGTTCCGCCTGAAGAACCATGTAACCCTGATGAATGCAATGTAGCGCCTGAAGTCGGTCATCGCTTCAAGAAAAATCCACCTAGCCTATATAGAAAGGCTCTCGAAAAACTTCTTGAACTTAGAAGGCACATAAGAGAACAAATGAAGAAATTAGACCCTAAGGATCCCTGCTATACAATACTTGACAATAGACAGAAAGCCATCAAGACCATGACAAATGCAATGTATGGATACTTAGGCTGGACAGGTGCAAGATTCTACTTAAAGCCATGCGCAGAAGCAACTGCAGCCTATGGTAGACAAACTATAATGAAGACGATAAAGATGGCAAGAGAAATGGGATTGCAAGTAATCTATGGAGATACTGATAGCATCTTTGTTAAATACGATGAAGAGAAGATAAAGTCATTTATAGAGCGCATCGAAAAAGAGTTAGGCCTCGAAATAAAGTTAGAGAAGATTTACAAAGTTTGCTTCTTTACAGAAGCAGCAAAGAAGTATGCTGGCCTAACTATCGATGGAAAAATAGATGTCGTTGGATTTGAGGCTATTAGAGGTGACTGGTGTTCATTGGCGCAAGAAGTCCAGTCCAAGGTTTTAGAGATAATTTTAATAAAAAAGGACGTTCAAGCTGCGATAAACTATGTTAGAGATGTAATAAACAAAGTTAGAGCAGGAAAGGTAGACATCAAGAGCCTCGTTATATGGAAGACTTTATCAAAGTCTATCGATGAATACGAAGTAGAGGCCGCTCATGTTCAAGCAGCTAAACAGCTACTAGCAGCTGGCTATAAGCTCGAAATAGGAGACAAAGTAGGGTTTGTCGTAGTCCAAGGATCTTCAGAGAAAATATCTGATAGAGTCAAGCCATATATCTTCGCCACAATGGATGAAATAGACAAGGAGTACTACGTTAGAAAGCAAATCGCTACATTAGCTTTAAGAATACTAAAGTACTTTGGAGTGAATGAAGAACAATTGCTATCAGGAATTAAGCAAGCATCACTTTTCGACTTTCTTAGGAAATAAAAAGCTTTCAAGTGTAGGGCTTCCTCTTTTTACCTCCTTTTCTTTGACTATAATTTTATCCATTATCTCTACAAACTCTCTTTCTTTGCCTTTAGGTATTATGCCGCTAGCAGCTGCTGCATGACCATCACCAAAACCTCCAACTCTTTTAGCTGCATCAGCTAAGGCTTTTGATAGAGGCTCTAAAGACCCCGTTTCAATTAAAGTTAGAACCTTTCTTGGAGCTCTAGCTGAGACCTTAACGTAATCTCCATCTAAGTCTCCAAGGCCAGGTAATTCTCGTCTCATATTCATAATACCTACTAAGACCTTATCATCATCGACAAGCCTTTGATGCATCAAATAGCTGCAAAAAGTCCCTATGACTTTAACTCCCATATCGCGAAAGCCATCTCCAACGTGAAACCACTGAATTCTCTTCAGCTTATTCAAACCTTCGTATCGAAGCCTCGCAATGATATTAGAGTAAGCCTTTCTTCTTTTCTCCTCTAACTTCTTTAAGTAATCTTCTATGCCTGCCCATGAACATTTAATGCATGCTTCTAGCGCCTTTTTAGGACCTCCATCATAATAGCCTACTGATGCCATAATAGTCAGCTTAGTCGACAAGCCTTCAGGACTTGTAAATCTGCCATCCCATAGTACGCTCCTCTTGCCAGTTGATTTGTCATAAGTAGCAACTCCAGCTTTTACAGCGTCTTCAAGAGCTAAGAGATTTAATCCTCTAGCCTCGCCTGGTATCTCCACAGAACCTATTATTGCTAGATGAGAGTATTTCTCCATATTCTTCCTTATCGACCGCGCAAATAGGTAAGCAAGACTCGCACCACAAGCATAAATTCCTCCATCAACTCCATGCACTTCAGGATTCAGCACGATTACATGCTCATCCTTCTGTTCAAGGGGCTCCATATCATGATGATCTAAGACTATTATGTCTCTTCTCTGGTAATTTAAAGAAGATATAATGCGTAAATGTGGGCTTCCCAAATCAGCATAAATTATGGGCTCTTTACCTTCTGCTTGAAGCTTCTTAACTGCTTGAGGATAAGCCTTTTCAAGACATAGGGTATGCACTTCAAACTTGTCTTCCAAGGCTAATTTGAGCAAAGCGCATGCCGTTATCCCATCAGCATCATCATGATGGACAATGATTACTCTTTCGCTCGTATTTTCTAAAAGCCTCTTAGCCGCCTCTTCACTTTCCCTAAGGAATACTTCGATCTTATTCTTTATCTCCTCATCAATTTGCATTTCAAAGCCCCAAATCACTAAATGTAAGGACTTCAAGTGTTGCTGGTCTATGTGTAACGTTGCCTACTCTCCCACCTATAAGCATTTTAACACCTTTAGCTTCAGCTATTTCTACGAGCCTTTGAGTTATCACGCCATCAAAGAGAACATAGCTCACTGCTTCCTGAGATGATTGTAGATAATTGGCAAGGTCTTTTACTGGTATTCTAGTTAAGAGCTTCCAATTTTCGTCATAAATCAGAGCCTCTAAACTACCTATGAGTTTTTCAGCCTCTTTTAGGACATCTTGGGGCAACTTATTTCTCATAGGGGTCTCTGCATGACTATGAGCGGAAGGCTGCCCTCTCTCAATTGTAGCCAAGTATTCGCTTAAGGGAACCTTATCTCTCAAACATTTTGCCAATTCCTTTCCAGTGAGCTCTTCAACCTCTTTACCCGGTGGGGCTCTTGCAACATAGTCTATATCAGCCACTTGGATTAATTGTCGTAATACAAGCTCTCCTCCTCTATCGCCATCCACGAATGCTATTGCTGTTTTCTCCTTACATAAATTAACTATGGTTTTAGGAACTGATGCGCCCTCTATGGCAATTACATTGCGATAGTCGTGTCTTAACAAGTTAATGACATCAGCTCTACCCTCAACAATTATTATTGTATCGCTTTTGTCTACATCAGGTCCTGCTGGCAGCTTCTCAGGACCATAAGCTATGAGCTGTGCCTCTCTAACGGCTTTAAGAATTTCCTCTGTTATCTCACGAGTATCAGGTAAAGCCTCTCTCCACTTTGCCAAGAGCTCCTTAGCTCTCTCAATAATTCTCTTTCTTTTTTCTTCTCTAACGTCCTCTATTTTCGTTACCGTTATTTTTGCGTCATAAGGTCCAACTTTATCAACAGTCTCTATGGCAGCAGCAACTAAAGCAGTTTCAACTCTATCGAGATTAGACGGTATTTCAATATGTCCAACAGATTTATTGCCTTTTTCTTCGAGAACTACTTGAACCCTGCCTATTCTACCTGCTTTCTGTAGTTCTCTTAGATCAAGTTTATCGCCAAGAAGTCCTTCGGTTTGACCGAAGAGAGCACCTATAACATCTGATTTATCGACTATGCCATCTATTTCTATCGTGGCATAAATAACATATTTAGCTGTGATAGCAACTCCACCCATGTTCATCACGCCTCTTCTTCATCTATATGATAAATCTTAATGAGCTTAAACAACACAATCATAGATCCAGAGGCTCCTTATCTAGTTATCGTAGCCTTCTTCATGGCTTCGAGGAGCTCTCTTGCTTCTCTCTTGCTTTCAAAGTATCTTCTCACAGGTTCAAGCATGCTAGATAATGCCTCTGAAACAGCTTGCTTAAGATCTTGTGGATGCAGCTCTCCTTTAGTATATAGTTGAACGAGCTCGCTATAGCTCTCAATGTATATGTCTCCGCCATATTTTTCTTCACGCTTAACATATAGCCTAAAGCCTGGATGCGCGAAAAGCACGTGTTTACATATTTCGATAATAGGGTTCATTTCGACGACTCTAATAGGACAGTAAGCTGTATTTATCTTTCTTGCAATTTCTTCGGGAGGATCATGGACGAAGATACATGTTTCAGGCCTTGATTTACTCATTTTAAGATCCGTTTCGTCTACTTCCTTGAGTCCAATAGGCGGCCTTAGGCTTATGAGCAAGGGCGTGTGTATTGCAACGGGTTTCTTCCATTTCTTCTTCTCTGCTATCTCTCTAGCAAGCATGTGAGCTTTGCGCTGATCTGTACCTCCTAAACATAAGTCTAAATCCATGTAGAAGATGTCTGCCACTTGCATGCAAGGATATATGAGCTTTGAGAAGTCAAGAATGCTTTCACTCTCTTTTCTCCCCATTATAGTTATGGCTCTGCGCACTCTCGCCAATGACATGCTCTTAGCTATTGTAATGACCAGCTTCCAATAATCGGGGTCACTAATTAACTCCTCAGCCTTAACGTACTCTATATCACCTCGGTCAATCCCCAATGCTTTCAATACTTGCTCAATGTATTTAGCACATTTATGAATCGTTTCGAGATCTCCACTAAGCTTATCGTTAATCCATGCATGCCATGTAGCCTCTAAAATCTTCATTTTAACTCCTACATCTAATAAATCCCTAACCTTCCTCGCCCAAATAAGCCAGCCAATGTGAAAAAGCCCCGAAGGCTCTATCCCTATGTAGCCCTTAATTCCGCTTCCCTTTAGAAGCTCAAAGACTTCAGAAAGTACGACGGTTTCAACAGTATTCCTCGTTACAATTTTCACTTTCTCCTCAAGATCCATGATGTTACCCTCTATGCTATTAAGCCGCGCCGGCTGTCACCGCGCATTGACCCACCCAATATCATAGTCTCGGGCCTGATGCCCCCTCCATGGGGACTCCCTAATGCGCGGGTGATCAACACCGGCGCGGCCTGAAATATCC
>QMSF01000015.1 GCA_003649565.1 Thermoprotei archaeon
GAATTCTCTGCATGCCACGATTTATTTCGTATCTCCTATAGTCCTGTATGACGACTCTTCTTGCAGGTAAATTTACGCCTGCTGCTAGAGTTGGTGTCGAACAAACGACCTTTATCTTAAAATTCCTAAATCCTTCCTCTATTATCCTTCTTTGTCTTGCAGAAAGTCCTGCATGATGAAAGGCTGCGCCTCTCCTCATCAAATTTATGAGCTCCTCATTTATCATCGAAGCCTCTTCGCCTTCTTCCATTTCGTCACATAACTCTTTTGTCTCTTTAGGATCTACAAGTGGTTCTAGATGCCTTGCAATTTTATTTGCATATTTAACAGCATTTTGACGCGTGTTAGCGAAAATAAGACATTGACCACCATCCTTAACGACCTCTAGCGCCATGTCTATTATTGAGTCACCCGATATTTTCTCAAAGAGGTGTTCCTCACCTGTATCAAATATTATCTTGTTTCCAACGCAAACACCCATCTTTAAGGGTACAGGGCGCCAATCACTTTCAACTAATGTTGCATCAAGCCATTCAGCTATAGTTTTAGCGTTGCTTATAGTAGCGCTAAGTGCCACTATCTGAATATTCTCTATGAAGCTCTTTAGTCTGGCTAGCACAACTTCTAATGTTGGTCCTCTTTCAGGGTCATTTATTAGATGAACTTCATCAGAGACCACTATACCTACATCTTTTAGCCATGGAGCATTATGTCGTATTAGACTATCAAGCTTCTCATTCGTACAGATTATAACGTCATAATCGCTTAACCACTTATCATCACTATCGTAATCCCCCGTTGTAACAGCAACTCTTAGCAATCCCTGCTCTTCGTACTTCTTGAATTCAAGCCATTTTTCATATGCTAATGCTCTTAACGGAGTTAAATAAAGGGCCTTGACTTTTTGTTCTAAGACTTTTTTAGTTATGGCAAGCTCTGCTATGAGAGTTTTGCCAGAAGCTGTAGGTGCAGAAACTACGATGTTCTTACCCTTTAGTACGCCTGCTTCAATCGCTTTTTCCTGGGGTGGATAGAGCCTTTTAATTCCACTTTTAAGTAGTATTTCCTTGACTTCTACTGGTATGTCCAATACTTCTACGTCTATAGCTACCCACCTTGAATTATCGTATTGTTAAACCTTCTTATAATAACCATCACGAGGTTGGAAGAGCACACCATCATTTAACAGTTGCTTTAGCGTTTTTTCAACGAAAGCCTTATCAATACCTTCTTGTTGAGCTCTCTCAAATATCAAGTCTTTGCTCACAGGTCCTCCTTGAAGCTCTTTTTCAAGCTCTTCAATTATCTCTATGATTCTAGCTATTTTTTGTTGCACTGTTCTAGGCTTGCCCGTCATTATTATATCGATGTCTGGTCTTCCTGCTGCATCGCTTCCAACTGTTCTCAAGTAATAATCCATAAGTCTAATCACTGCTTCAGCATCTTCTGCTGTCACTTCATTTCTAAGAGCCATTCGAGCTCTTGCTTCAGCTGCTCTCACGAGAGTCTCTAGTTGCCTAACAGTTATCGGTACTGGGCTATCTTCAGAGGACTTTTCTCTTAATCCCAAGAAGTAGGACTTTATCCTATCAATAGCTGCATCGGTAAGCCTTGGCTTAACGTTCTTCCTTGCATATGCGATGTATTTTTTAAGGAAATCTGGTGGGAAGGGAGCTGCGGCTTCTCCTTTCATGGCTCTGAGGCTCAAAACATGATCTACAAGGGCTGTATCTCTAACCTTATTTGGCTTATCTGTGATCACGAATATGAAGTCAAATCTTGATAATATCGTCACAGGTAGGTTTATGTTTTCAGACACGGGCCTGTTTGACATATACCTGCCAAATGTGGGATTTGCAGCAGCTAAAATTGATGTTCGCGCATTCAGCATAGCTACTATGCCGGCTTTAGCTATGCTGACGGTCTGCTGCTCCATGGCTTCATGCATAGCTACCCTGTCTTCTGACCTCATCTTATCTATCTCGTCTATAGCGGCAATACCATTATCGGCAAGAACTAATGCTCCTGCTTCTAAGAAGAAGTCTCCTGTACTTTTGTCTCTGACAACAGTGGCTGTAAGACCGGCAGCTGTTGAACCTTTACCTGATGTATATATTCCTCGTGGAGCTAGTCTAGCAACGTATTGAAGAAGCTGGCTCTTAGCAGTTCCAGGATCTCCAACAATTAAGACGTGAATGTCCCCTCGAATCTTGACGCCATCAGGCATTACCTTGGGAACCCCGCCAAAGAGCATGTATGCTATTGCCTCTTTAACTTCTTCCATGCCATAGATCGATGGAGCTATTGACTTTATTATCTTGTCTATTATGGTTGGATCTCTGGCTGCCTCTCTTATCTTATCTTCATCTTCAGGTGTTATCTCGACGTCTTCAACACCCTTCGTTGATACTTCAATATGATTAGCTTCTAAGTACGTTGTAAATGTTGTTAATCTGCCAAGTCTGGGTGAATGCTCCTGTTTAACGGAAAGAATTCCACTAATTAGAACTCGGTCACCTGGTCTTGCTCTATCAACCAAGTCATCAGTCACAAGGACTTCTATAGAACGTGGCAATTGGCCTGGAGGTAGTTCTTCCGGCCTCTCTTGAACAACAAGAGTCTGAACATCCATATAAGTGGAGTTTTCAGGGCTAAACTCTAAGACCCCTCTCTTTCCACATTTTGGACATACCGTCGGTGCTGTGAATGATCTCGATGTTTGTGGTATCTTTATTACTTCTCGGCACTCAACATTTTTGCATATAAAAGTGCCTTCAACAAGTTTTTGTTTTATATTGCTTGCTCTAACAAGCACGCCATCAATCGTAATCATTTTGTTTATGTGTTCAGCTCTTATTCTCCTTATTGGAACTACATCGCCAGCCCCTCTAAACCTAGCATAAAACTTTCCAATTTTCTCAGCATAAGCTCTATTTTCCGTTTTAACTACATCATAGAGAGCTAACGATGCATACTCTAAATATTCACGAGGCCTATCAACAATGCCTTTTGCTAAATTATCATCAAAGAGGAGCAAGTCATCGAAATCTACAGTTAAAGACTTAGATCCCGAGACTATCATCTGTCTTATCTTCTCTCGATACTTCAAATTGCCCTTACTATCAGCAAATGACTTAAAGAACTCCGTAAATTGTCCTATTGGATCTTCAAGCCTAGCTTCAACCATTATTTTCACCTCTAATGCTTTGCCTCCATCTTGATATAGTGCTGCTAAGCTCATCAAGTAGCATTTTCTCTTCAGGAGTGAGATTTTCAAGAACTTCTCGTGGTGGTTGAGCACCGGTTAAAGCCATGTAGACAATCTTTTGTATTCTACAATTAACTATGTCGGTTAATTTGACTTCAGCCATCTTCTTTTCACTTAAAACTTCAGGATTACTTCTAGCTCTTTCACTCAGACTTTTAAGATAATTTTTTACTTTAACATAGAATGCAGGTTCAAGAGGGGTTAACTGAGGCGTCCTGCTTTCTTTCCATGCAATCTTTGAGAGCATTGCTAAATCAACGTCCTTTTCATCTATTATCTCGACATAACCTTCCTCTCTTAAAATGCGAGCTATCCAACGCTCGACCTCTACTTCCTGATCTTGAATTAGGGGGCCTAAAACCTCATTCCCCACTTTAATTTCAGGTACGCTCTTTAGAACTCTTACCTTTACCTTCTCCACATCATAAAGAGGTTCTCCGCTTAAAGATGTATTCATTACTCTCAGTTTATCTTTATACTCCGCTATTCTACTAAAACCTACTCTCAAAAACGTCTTGTTTTTAGCTATGTCGTTGCATCGGCTAAACCCTATAAGAGGGTGAAGCGATAAAATACTCCGAGGGCGATATGGCCTTCAAAGAGGAAATACCAGCTCTATGGGTCGAAAAATACAGACCAAAGAAGCTTGATGAAATAGTAAATCAGAGAGAAGTAGTGGAAAGATTGAAGAAATTCGTTGAAGAAAGGAATATTCCTCATTTACTCTTTGTTGGCCCACCGGGTACTGGCAAGACAACTGCGGCCTTATGCCTAGTATACGAGTTATATGGCGAAAACTGGAGGCAAAACGTTTTAGAGCTTAATGCCTCTGATGAAAGAGGAATTCAGACTATAAGAGAAAGAGTAAAAGATTACGCAAGAACCGTAGCACTAGGCGATGTACCGTTCAAGACGATAATACTGGATGAATGTGATGCCATGACATCCGAAGCTCAATGGAGCCTCAGACGCATAATGGAGATGTTCTGGAGAACCACGAGATTCATATTGATAGCAAACTATGGCTCAAGAATCATAGAGCCAATACAGTCACGTTGCGCGATATTCAGGTTTTCAATGCTTTCAAAAGAGGATGTTGCAGAGAGGCTTAAGTTCATCGCGGCACAAGAGGGCATTAACTTAACGCAAGAAGGCCTTGAAGCGATATGGTATGTAGCTGGAGGAGACATGAGAAGAGCCATAAACTTACTTCAAGCAGCAGCCGCGTATGGAGGACCAGTTGACGACGTAACTGTTTACAAAGTTGCTGGCAAGGCAAGACCCACGGAGGTCCACGAAATGCTCAAATTAGCACTTAAAGGAGATGTCATGGCAGCAAGACAAAAAGTATACGAATTAATGATAAACTATGGCTTATCAGGGGCAGACATAATAAGACAAATACACACAGAAGTCTTTAGGCTTGACATACCTGAACCCATGAAGGTTGAAATTGAAGATCTCGTAGCAGAAACAGATTACAGGCTTGTTGAAGGAGCTAACGAAGACATACAGCTTACGGCTTTTCTCGCTCAATTAGCTAGACTAGGCAAGAAAACGGCGGGTTAAGCCATGTCAGTACCTTATCACGTACCATGGACTGAGAAGCATAAACCTCGCTCAATAGCTGAAATAAAGGAGATAGTAGGTGAAGCTGATTACGTAGACAAGTTCGTCTCATGGCTCAAAAACTGGAAACCTGGAGAAAAAGCCGCTTTACTCTACGGTCCACCAGGCGTAGGCAAAACACTTTTAGTAGAGGTTGTAGCCAATGAGTTTCACTATGAGCTAATAGAGCTCAATGCTAGCGATACACGAACAGAGAGCATTCTCAAAAGGCTTGTTGGGCAATCTTCACAGACAATAAGCCTTTATGGTGCTAAAGGCAAGCTCATTTTTTTAGATGAAGTCGATGGTCTAACTGGAACTGAAGATAGAGGAGGCATAGGAGCAATAGTAGGTCTCGTCAAGGAGTCAAGAGTTCCTATAGCAATGGCAGCTAACGATCCATGGGATCCAAAATTAAGACCGCTTCGAGACGTATCAATCATGATTGAGTTTAAGCGTTTAAGAACATATTCGATAATAAAGCACTTAAAGAAAATATGCGCTCGAGAAGGTATAATAGCTGATGAAAGAGCACTAAAAATAATCGCCGAGTTATCCGAAGGAGACATGAGATCCGCCGTTAATGACCTACAAGCAGCTGCTCAAGGTAAAAAGCGCCTAACGGTAAACGATGTATCATGGCTTAGAGCCAGAAATAGACAATACCAGGCATTTGACGTCTTGAGAATGCTATTCTCCGCAAAGAGATGCGATGATGCTAGAAATGTCTTAAATGCATCACTCTTAGACTATGAAACCCTCATGCTATGGATAGACGAAAACTTGCCAAGACAATATACAGATCCTGAAGAACTAGCCAAGGCTTACTATTACTTAGCGAGAGCTGACATCTTCCTAGGGAGAATGAAGAGAAGGCAAAAATGGGAATTGCTTAAACACGTCATAGACTTTATGACTGCTGGCGTGGCAATGGCAAAGACGAAGCCGTACAAGTTCACTAAATACGGTTTCCCTCAGAAGCTCCTCCTCATGGCTAAAGCTAAGCAAATGAGGACCATCAGAGAATCGATATGCGAAAAAATTGCCGCTAAGTGTCATCTATCCAAGAGAAAGGCAAGTACAGAAATGATACCATTCATCCACGTGATATACGAAGCTCCAGGTCTAGCCAAACGTGAAATCTCCAAATGGCTTAACCTAGATGAATCCATGGAAGCCTTCCTCAAAAAACAAGGCTAATCAAAATTTATCTCAATGGTAACATTGCGTATCTCTCTTGGAACACCCTTCAATATTGATAGAAGTCCCTTTATCACTTCAGCGAACATTTTAGTTGTAAAGGGATTTAATTGAATGTGATCTCCATTAACCATAATCTTAACAGGAATTTTCTTCTTTACGCATTTGAACGGTGTTTCCTCTCCTCTGGCTATAGCTTTAGCAAGTTCTTGACAATTACCATAACCACACTCGCCACAATCTTGTTGAGCTAATATACTCAGGATTTCCTTCAGCATTTTATTTAAAATTACTGCAATTGCACCATCAACATCTACTATTTTTGCCTCTTGCGGTGCATGATTTCTCCTTATCTCATTCGTAAAAGGTACTATAGCCATGCTGTGAGCACCATATTCTTCGATGTCACTTATTGATGATGCAGCCAATATGCAGTTGTTGGTCTTTAACCCTTCAACCATTATTAAGCGCCACTTGCCAGCAATTAAACTTTTAATTTCATTTAGGCCTAGCTTAAACCCAGCCTTAATGAATGTTGAACAATCAGTTATGCTGACACTAATCGACCTATCAGAGTACTTTGCACTTCCTTCTTCACGCGTTATTGATATGACATTGTAGCCCTCTTTTGAAAGCCTATCAGCGAGCTGAGATAACAACTTTAATCTATTCTCTCTATTAGAGCCTACGATGCCAATAATAGTATACACCTATTATCTCCTCATATGAATGACTATATGCCCAGCTTCCGGAATTATCAATCTCTTTAAAGCTAATTCGACAGCATGAGGCGAGCCGGGCATTGAGAATATCGCAGTTCCCTTATAGATCCCGGCAATAGCTCTTGTTAGCATTGCCGCGCTGCCTATTTCATTATAACTCAAAAACCTCAGTAGCTCTCCAAAACCGGGAATTCTCTTTTCGAGCAGCTCTTCCACGACTTCTATTGTGACATCCTTTTTCCCCAATCCTGTACCGCCAGTGGTTATTATGATGTCGGGCTTTAAAGTCTCTATAACCCTTTGAATTTCCTGTTTTATCGCAATAGGGTCATTAGGAACTATAGATCTACCTTTGAACTCATGACCCTCTGCTGTTACGATTTTCATGACCCTCAATCCGTTTTCGTCTTCAATTTTCTCTCCTCTCTTCATCATGTTATAAAGCGTATCACTAGTAACAATGACGTAAAAAGAGACTCGCTGTGGAGCCTTTTTCTTATGCTCATCAACAGTTTTACTCATTCAACTCCCTCTTTACCTTGCTTACTACTTTTATCTTTGAAATTTCTGTGTAGGGGTATTGCCCCTCTTCATCCTTTTCATATTTTTTAACCATATCCCATATATTAAGAAGTGCTATTGCAACAGCAACTAAGGCCTCCATCTCCACACCAGTTTTTCCCACTGTTTTGACTGAAGCTTTGACCCTAACGCCCTCATCTTCTACCTCGATCTTTACGGAGACATTAGTCAAAGGTAGAGGATGACATAATGGTAGTAGGTCAGCTGTTTTCTTAGCCGCTAGTATAGCGGCAGTATTAGTAACGGAAAAAACATCACCTTTCTCCACGTCACCTCTACGTATTCTCTCTATAGTCTCACGCTTTAGCTTTATGAAGCCTTCAGCCTCAGCCTCTCTATAGACATCGTTCTTACTCGTTATATCTATCATTCTTACCTTCACGCCTTCTCACCAAGAGATTTAAACAGCATCTTTAAAGTTTCAACTCTTGGATCCTTTGAGTTAATTCTGAATACTCTTACTCTTCCAAACACTCTTTCCGTAATTATACCTGTCTTCTTCAACTCCTCTAGATGACGTAGAGCTGTTTTATGATTTATTTCAGCTTCTCTCGCAATAGCGGTTATATTGAGCTCCTCTTTATCAATTAACACTTTCAATATCCTAATCTTAGCTTTAGAACCAAGCACGTTCTCTATATTCAAGCCTTCATTCCTCCAATCTCCTCAGCAAGGAGCTTTGATATCTCTCTTTCAAGCAGAAATGCCGGGATCATCGGTAGACCTATTAACGTCGTCCTCCCCCTTCCAATACTTGCTGCCTTAGTCGTTATAAAACCCATTTTCTCTAAGTTCTTGATAATCTTCCACAATTGCGTATGCTTCTTAGCTTTAACACCCCAAAGTTCACATTCACTTCGGTATTTCTCCTCGAGGTTTCCCATCTTTATATAAGCCATTCCCTTCTTCAGCTCTTTAGCTATGGAGAGAAGAACAATTTTCTCGTGTGTTAGTAAACTTCTTAGCTCTTCAGCTCTAATAGCTGGGTGAATAAAGCTGCTTGCCTCCCTCACATCATCAGGTGTTACCTCTCCTCTCCCTCTCATATCGGCGATTTTGCCGGCCCGCCATAACAGCTCTATGGCTAATCTTGCATCACCACTTCCTCCTCTATCAACCCCAATGCTATCGGCTATGACCTCTAAAGCCTCTGATGACACTGTTCCTTCTCTAAATGCTAGTTTAACCCTTTCTTGAAGGATAGTCATTAATTGACTTGAGGTATAAGGTTCAAACTCTATTACGTTTCTAGTCAAGCTACTCCTCAATACATCGTCTAACTCATAAATGAACTCCTTCCCTCTTGATATTAAGATCAAACCCATCTTAACTTTGCTCTCGTCATACCCCTCGAGAATTCTAAGCAAATTGTAAAGAGAGTCTTGTCCCGCGGCTTTTACGAAATAATGCACCTCATCAAGCACTAAGATCACTGAAGCACCTTTCTCTTCAAGCAATGAAATTATCATCTTAAGAAGCTCTTGAGGCGATAATCCTCTGCTGGGAAGCGATGGTGCCAGTGCCTCCATAATTCTTTGACCTATAAGAAAAAGGGTCCTCTCACGATAACAATTAACATACACAAATTTAAGGTCTTTACCCCTCTTTTCCAACTCTTTCTCTAAAAATCTACCAAAAAGTCTAGAGGTAGCAGTCTTGCCTGTTCCAACGCGTCCAATTAATAGAGCCTTTTGGCAGAAACCTCCTTCCTCCGCATCAACCATATATTTAAAAAAGCTCATCATGATCTTCAGCTGCTTTTCCCTATGGGGTAAATGTGGCGGTACATATTCAAATGATAAGGCTCTTTCATTTTTGAATACCGTTTTCTCAAAAGTAAAATTGGAGTATTCTATGCTCATGGTCGAGCCCCATGCGGCTTCACTATAATGCTACACCTCTCATCTCAATATAAGCTCATAAATAAAAACAAAGTTAAACTAACCGGTTCGCTTGGTCCTTAAAACTCCCTCACTTCTACTTGAAAGAGATAGGCCTACAATATCCCAAACAACCTCTACCATTAACTTCTTTTCGCCTCCAAGACAATTAAGCTCCCTAATTAAAATGTCCGTAAGCTCTTTCTCATTAATGCCTAAATAGTCTCCACGCACTTCACTTTCAATGCTTATATCTCTAAGCCCTCCTACAAGCCTCTTTGCAGTGAAAATGATATCCCTTAGCCTCGCCGGACAACAATCATCGAACTGCACAAGCTTATAAGCCCTAGTCAATCTATTCATGAGCAACTTCATTAATTGATTACCTGGCAATTGAGACCATACAAGCAAAACTCCTCTTCTGTTAAAAATTCGAACGTAAACATTAGCATCATAGGGAAATATGGTGTCTAATATCTCCCACCATGTCCATTGCTCCTTTCCAACATCAGTTGTCACTAAAAGCCTCCACACAATAAGACCCATTAAATTTAAGGCAAGGTATAAGAAAAGTGTATCTATGGATGATGAAAGGGTAGGTTTGCGAGGCAACCGATGAGCTTCAACCCCGATGCTGATTCCTCAACAACACCAAAAGACCTGCGATGTGACTTAAAATGTTATGCTACATATTAACAACAGGCAAATGCAATTTAAAGTGCAGTTACTGCGGTGGCAGCTTTCCAGAAAATCTAGTTCCTTCAGATATTAAGTACACGATTAACGATTTGAACGACTTTCTATGCGACATCAAAGATCTTATAATAGCCTTCTACGGTGGAGAACCCCTTCTCAACGCACAGTGGATAATAAAGGTAATGAATAGAATAAACGCCAAACACTTTGTCATTCAAACAAATGGCCTCTTAATCGATAGGCTTCCAAGGGATTATTGGCTTCAAATGGATGCGATTTTACTATCAATCGATGGCATAGAACAAATAACTGATTACCATAGAGGTAAAGGAGTTTATAAAAAGGTTGTTGCTGCAGCAAGGAAACTAAGATCCATGGGTTATGAGGGGGATTTGATAGCCAGAATGACCATAACGGAGCTAAGCGACATATATAGAGATGTTGAACA
>QMSF01000016.1 GCA_003649565.1 Thermoprotei archaeon
ATATAGCAGACTTCGTAATTACACATAAAGTATTTGGCATACCGATAATGCTGACCGTGGTATACTTCATGTTTAAATTTGCATTTGAAGTAGCAGAACCACTTTGCACATTGGTGGACTACGTCTTCTCGTCATATCTTCCTTCTCTTGTAAGCTTAGCAGGCATGTCAGAGATCTTGACCTCACTGATAAATGACGGAATTTTAGCTGGCATAGGAAGCGTCCTAGTATTCCTGCCGAACATAGCTTTCCTCTTCCTCTTCATCTCAACGTTAGAAGATTTAGGATATCTGGCGAGAGCTGCTTTTGTAGTTGACAAGCTAATGCAGAAATTCAAGTTGACAGGAAAGTCGCTAATACCGTTATTTCTCGGATGGGGATGCAATATACCAGCAGTAATCGCTACAAGAGCTATTGATGATGAAAACGACAGGAAAACCACAGCCTTAGTGGCACCCCTAATGTCCTGCGCTGCACGTTTACCGGTATACTTAATTTTCGCTGGAGCCTTCTTTAGTGCGTATCAAGGATCCATAGTCCTTAGCATGTACATAATAGGGCTCATCATGGCATTGCTTATAGCAGCAGTCTTTAGGAGGACCTTGTTTAAGGGCTTTTCAAGCGGCTTCGTCATGGAGCTACCGCCATACATGGCTCCTCAACTCAAAAGCCTAAGCTTAAAGACATGGTTTAGAGCCAAGAATTTCCTACGTAAGGCTGGCACCATAATAATCATGCTTGTGGTAATAGTATGGGCCCTATCGGTCACAGGCCCTACAGGATATTTAGGCGTTAATGCTCTAGAAGACCCTACTTTAGCTGAAAAGAGCTGGATAGGGCTTATAGGGCATGGACTAGAAATCGCATTTAAACCCATGGACTGGGATTGGAGAGCATCCTCAGCTCTCCTTATAGGCTTCGTTGCGAAAGAAGCTGTTGTAAGCTCAATGGGAGTCCTATATGGTGTTAGCGAAGAAGGCTTAACAAACGCCATAGCACAACACTTCACGCCTCTAAGTGCTTATGCCTATATGCTCTTCGTGTTAATTTATGTTCCATGCATTGCAACAATAGCTGCAATAAGAAGCGAACTAGGCTTGAAATATGCAATCCTCGCATTAGCTTACGAGCTTACATTAGCTTATGCAATAACCTTAATCATAACATTCGTAGGTCACTTAGCAGGCTTAACATGAGGTGATATGACATGCCCTCTTTCTCATTAAAAATGGCATCAGCTACAATGTCAATAATTTATCTGATCGGTGCATTATTAACTCTGGCCAATTGGCTATTGGGACTTTCAGGGCTCAAGGGCATAGAGGAAATCGGTGGTATAACAATTCCAAGCGATCCTGGAGCATTTATCGTACTTTTCACCATAGGGTTGGTTTATGCTGGAGCGTTATGCTATAACAGAGATAGAGCTAAGAGCTTCTCATGCATCTTCATAGCGTCAGCATTAGCATTAGCCCTCGTAGTTATAAACACTCTTGTTGCATTAGCCTCTACGGCGAATGCGGCAATTTTATCATTATTGGGGGAATTAAGTAACAACATCATAACGGTCTTAGAAGAAGCTCTTAGCTTTGATGTAATACTAGGAGTATTTTCAATACCTCTCCTGATTTTCTCGATCAAAGAATTGCGTAGTCTCACTCGTCAAAGTCCACCCTAAACTTTTTGTGCTATATCTCAAAAAATTTTAGAGGTAGAAAAAGCTTTAACAATGAGTATTGAGGGACTCCTCTCTAAGAGTTGATGAAACTTGGCAACTAAGAGAAGTAGAAGAGAGGAGGAGTACTTAGAGGCTCTTTACTTACTATGGAAAAAGGAAGGTGTGATAAGAATTAAAGGTTTAGCTGAGATGTTAAACGTCAAACCGCCAAGCATTGTAGAATACCTTGATAAGCTTGCGAAAAAAGGGCTCGTCAAGTATGTTAGGCATGAATTAATCACGTTGACCGATGAGGGCATAAGAGCTGCAGAAGGAATATATGAAAGGCATAAGGCCCTTAAGGAGTTTTTAATGGCTTTATTAAAGCTTCCTGACGACATAGCTGAGGATGATGCATGCAGTATTGAGCATGATCTTCATGATATTACAGTTAATAGGATAATAAAGTTAATGAATTTTTTCAAGGAGAATCCTGACGTGTTTTCAACATTAAAAAATATAGTGGACAACGCCTATAAGGAGGGCTAACTTAAAAGAATGGGATGCATAGCCATAATCACCCATCAAGAACATCTAGTGTAAAGTGTTATTTTTGTGCATCCCAACTAGATAACGTAGCACCCGATGTTAAGTACCCAATGTGCTCATATTGCTCTAACTCTAACTCTAAAAGCGTCCTCCTGAGAATATGCATGTTAAATCCATCTATAGATCCAATAGCGCTTGCAAATAGATGCATGCTTCATCCCTCTATTCCCATCCACGGTCCTCAACATCACTACTTAACAGCATGCGTAGTCCTCGGATGGCTTCGCGCATTAGGCTTTAAAGTTGAAGAACATATGTTCAAGATCGCAATTGAAAGAAGCAGTATAATCCCAGGAGGCACATGCGGCACAATGGGTTTATGTGGTGCTCCAATAGGAGCCAGTACTGCTTTAGCCGTATTCCTAAGGTCAACACCCCTTAAGCCACGCGAAAGAACACTAAGCCTAAAAGTTGCCTCTGAGGGTCTGCGAATCGTCGAGGAGATTGATGGCGTAAGATGTTGTAAAGCTTCAACTTACGCATCGATAATAGCGGCTTCAAAGATACTTGCAGAGGAGCTTGGTATAGGCTTTAAAGTGGAAAAGGTGCTATGCATATTCTCAGATAAAAACCCTGATTGCCTGAAGTCCTCATGCCCATTCTACCATAAAAGTTGACAGAACCCCTCCAAAAACTTTTATCTCTTCTCTCATAGCTCTTTGAGGGGTCTTTGAGATGGCTTCTCGACGACTAATATGTTCAGGCAAGGGAGTAGTAGGCCTAACTAGGTGCTTCAAAGACCTCATATCCAAACTCAACTTAAGCAAAGAATCGAAGATAACGTTCTTTGGAACACCTGCAGTGTGCCTTCCCTTCATAGAGTTGCTGGCATACGCGATAAGAGATGTAACAAATAACATGGTATTCGTTCCTGGCGTGTCCATAGACATGGCAGTCAAGCTCAAGCCTATCGAAGGTTATGGATATCAAATAGGCGAAAAAGCTGATCCACACAATTCTGACGTCGTTGTTTTGCTAGGCGGACTAGCGATGCCAATATCAAAACTTACAGTTGAAGATATCATAGATGTCGTGAACAAGGTTCTAAAGAGGGGCGGCTACATACTAGGAGTTGGCTTCATGGGTATTTTCGACCAAACAGGCTGGAGCTACAGAGTACCCTTCACATACATACTTGACTGCTACTGCGAAGTAAAGGCTGAGGCTATTCAAATGGTAGGAGTAGAGTAAATGGCGCCGGGAGCGGGATTCGAACCCGCGCGGCCCAGAGGGCCACAGGCTCAATGGGGATTTAAGCCTCTCCAGGCCTGCCCCCTACCACTAGGGTATCCCGGCTCCAAGTAAATGATGAATAATACCCCCTTTTATTATCCTTTCTCCACAAATTTAGAGGACTTCCAGTGCTTGGGGTATGTCCCTGGCCTCATTATTACCCTTAAAGGCTTAGCGACTACCCCCCTGTCAATCTCTATAATGTCACTAGCATTCATCAGCGCCTGTGCTATAGCTACGAGTTCCCCCTTTAACGTCATTAAAGCTACAGGCTTCCCTTTACTAACATCATCTGTTAAGTGCAACACTCCTGGTGCTGCTAAAGAAGCTCCATGACATATAGCATCCACTGCAGAATCCCTAATGTATATCTTAGGCATTTTTCGAACAGCATATTCAACAGGTAAAACAGCTTTTCTGAGAAGGCTATCATCACCTAGCTCTTTCCATGCAACAACAGCCTCGTGAAGCTCATGCATAGTCACAAGGCCTTCATTCTCAGTGAAAGGACCTGTCTGTACTCTTCTAAGCTCAGCCATGTGGGCTCCTACACCTAAAACTTCACCTATATCATGACAAAGCTTCCTAATGTACGTCCCAGCTTCACAGTGAACAGTCATTAATACAAGTCTACCCTTTACCTCATGAACATCGATGGAGTATATCCTTCTTATCCTCAGCCTCCTCTCAACAGAGGCCTTTAGTGGAGGCCTTTGGTATATGGGGCCAACGAATTCACGACAAACCCTTCTTACTTGGTCTTCTGGGACTTCTCCGTGAAGAGCCATGACACATACATACGTCTTATCAGCATGTACGACATACTGAAGAATATTCCGTGCTCTACCAAGAGCTATGGGCAAAACGCCTGTAACCTTCGGATACCCCCGCCCTTTAACAGGGCTCTAGGGTCCCGCCATGGCCAGCCTTGTTTATCCCAAGGAGCTTTTTGACCCACGATGTAACTTCATGACTCGTAGGGCCAGGAGGCTTATCCAAATTTATTATACCTAACTCTAAGTGCTGCTCTATAGGTCTTTGATCTGGAGGGCAACCATAATTGTAATCCGTGGTATCCTCTGCTTTAATTAGTATGCCCAAAACTTTCACCAAGAAGATGTATTAAAGAGGGGGTTTATGGGGGTATCGGAGCTACTTTCTCCTTCATGAATTCCAGCTTGCCCTCCTTTTCGAGGGCTGCTTTGACCTCTTCGTCGCTTGCCCCCTTTGGGATGTCTATCTTTTCTGGTGTTGGTATTAGATGCTTGACGTTAGATCTCTTCCTCTTTATTCCTGTTATCTCCTTTGGCCCCGTCACCAAGACAAAGTTTTCATCGATGATGTCCACAATTACACATTTTCTTCCAGCGAGTCTACCAGCATTTTTAACACATATTCTGCCTATCTCAATGGCTGGCATGCCTATCACCCAGAAGCTCGGTGCTCTATGAACTTTGAGATAAGGGTTTTTAACGTTTCGGATATAACCTCCTTTGAAAGCTTATTAGTATTAAAGATCACATCAAATATTGAGAGGTCATCAAGATCAAAACCATATATAAGCCTAGCTCTAAGTTTATTGCTCTCTTCTCTAGCCTTGAGCTCCCTAAAAGCTTCTTCATAAGATACACCATCTCTAGCTGCAACTCTTGTTGCTCGTATTTCCAGCGGAGCTGTAAAGAAAATCTTTAAATCAGCTATATCACGTAAAACCCATCCAGCTAAATGCCCATCAACAACAACATCACCTTTTCTTGCCTCTTCCAGCGCCCTTTCATCTATTGCTTTATCTATCTCAAAATCCTTCTCAGCCATCTTATGAAACTCTAACAGGCTTACCCCTCTTTCTTCAGCTAATTGTCTAAATAACATTCCTGAAGATACATATCTTAAATTGAAAAAACTTGCAATTTCCTTGGCATACGTAGTCTTACCTGCACCAGGCCTACCGCTAATGGCGATAACAAGTTTCATAAGCTCACTTAAATGAAACCTCTTCTTATAAAATCTGCTAGACCAAGAACATTAAGAGTTAACAACTCGCAACATAGCGAAAAATCGTCATTATCGTTAACTCATAAAATTTAAGGTTATGAAGACTCGGCTTGCCCCCTTACAACAGCATGGAAAAGCCCTATCCTTAAGCATCTAGGACATAGATAGCCTCCATAAGGCCTCTCAGGTCTTCTACTGCTTTTAGGCAACTTCCTGATCTCCGTCTTAGATAGAGCAGGCGTACCATGGAGCGTTCCGTGGCACCAAGCACACTTAGCCTCGCCTCTCTTGAACTCTACAGGCCTCCATACAAGTCTTCCACCTGGCGTTCTTACGAGCTTATGAGGCTTACCTCTCAAGCCAGGTCTTACCACAGCTGTCACCTCAATCCGAGGATTGGAAATCCACATTTAAAACTCTCTGCAGTATGGGGTAAAATCCGCTATAGGTTATGAAATACCAAATCCAGAATGGTATTGGTGCTCCAATTAGAGGTAGATAAGCGACGGGCTTGTCAAACACTCCTAAGAAAACCCAATAGAGCACGAAGAGGGGAACTATGTAAATTATGGCTGGCTTCATGGTCTGAATCGTGTATTTTGCTTGAAGTTTATCCATGTAGGGCTTCTTCTTCATGAGTCTCTCGATAGCCTTTACATCTCTCGCCTTCTGTGCTTTAAAGAGCTCTTTCCTCCACTTACTTAATTCACGTGCTTGCTGCCTTACAACCTTCACATCCAACATAATCCTTTGAGCTCCAGTCGCCAATAAGCTTACTGCAAGAGCTAGTATTATGATGAAGATTGTGCTCAAAGGAGGGTTAGTGAAGGGTCCCAAAGCGTTTTTAAGCCATTCAGTCAAACCCTCAAACCACTCCACAAACCCAGCCTCCTACTCTACACCTAGAATCTGCTTTAACATTGGATACATTTCTAACGCCTTCTCTTGAGCCAATACTTGGTAGTACTGGTACAATATGCCAACCATTAGTAATATGCCTATGCCGCCTCCGAGAACACCAAAGATGTCGCCGAAAGCCGCGATTAAAGCAACTATTATGCCGCTAACCCAAGTCAAGGTGTAGATGTATCGCGCAAGGTATTGCTCTATAACCGAAGGTGCGCTTCTAAAACCAGGAATTTGAAGGCCTGACTTCACTATTTGCTCAGCCTGACTTCTAGCAGACATGCCGGAAGCCTCAACCCATGCCAATGCTAATAGAGCACATGTGGCACATAAGAGCAGTACATAGGCTATTGTATGTAGGGGGTTTTGAATTGCATGAAGTAATCCCATTGGTGGCGTAAACACGCTGCTTACACCAATAATAAACGGATTTCCAGTTATACGTGCAAGCATTTGAAGGTTGGCCGCTATAACGCCAAAGAATATCACAGGGATATTTGAAACGTATAGAAACTTTAATGGCGTCTTGGCTCTAAAGCCTCCATACTTCGCATAAACTATTGGGACCTCAACCCTCATGCTTTCAAGATATATGATTGCGACGAGCATGACTATCATGGCTATAAACCCAGTAAACGTGGGAAGCCATGGATATTGAGGTGAGCCTAAAATAATGCTCCAAACGTCTTTACCGCTCATAGCGTAAGAAACGAGAGCAGTAAATACTCCTAAAGGACCACCATCTTCACGAGCTGGTACAGGGCTAAAGCAAAACCAAAAGACATGCTGAGCAACACCTGCCGCGATAAATAAGCTTATGCCGCTGCCTATACCCCAACCCTTATCTATCATCTCATCGAGAAGCATTAATATCATCGTCGCAGCAAACAACTGTATAAATACAACTAAAGGCGTTAATGGGGAACCTACAAGCCTATAAGCCAAGGCGGAGCCAGCAGCTTGAACCGCCGTGACAAAGATAGTCAAGACCTTCTGAGCACTAGTGAACAAAGCTCTATCGCGAGGATTCGTTAGATCAAGCCTTAAGAGTCCTGTTCCAGCAAGTATTTGCATTATCAGGCCTGCAGTTACTATTGGCCCTATTCCAAGCTCAAGGAGAGTACCCCGCCTAGCGGCGAATATTATGTTGAAGATTGTCTGCTGAAAAGAAGGGCTCTCCCTAGGTATACCATATAGAGGTATTTGACCCATTATTAGGAATATTGTGAGAACTATGGCAGTCCATAAGAGCCTTTCACCAAAGCTTACCTTCCTAACAGGTCTTTGAACTCTAGGCACGAAATTAGCAATGGACTCTATGAGGCTTCTAGCATCAACCATCGCACTCTACCTTGCCTAGAGAGGCTCTACTATAACCTTACCTCCTGCTGCCTCAATCTTCTCTTTTGCGCTTACGGTTATCATGGGTGTCATAATTTGAAGCGGCTTCGTCACCTTGCCTTCGCCTAGAACCTTGTTATATCCTAGATCGCGCACATTAATGACATAAAGCCCATTCTCCACTTTAGCTAAGCCAGCTTTAACAAGCTTATCAGCCATTTCGCATAGTTGCCCCACATTAATGGGCTTAATGTTCTTAAGCAGGCACTTAGGCCTCTTAAAACCCTCTTTCCCAAAGTAGTCTGGAAGATACTTTATGATGTAAGTCCACTTATGCTTATGCAATCCTGATCCTCTCTTACCACCCTTACCACCATGCTTCCTATGCTGCCCTGTCCTACCCCAGCCGCAGACCCTTGACCCTCTCATCTTCCTGCTTTTCTTCTCCTTACGCTTCGTAATCATAGCCCATCGCCTATACGCTTAGAGATGCTTGGGAGCTTAGAGTAGGGATTATCACTCGACTGTTATACTTTTCCCTTTCTTCTCCACTTTCTCCAGCACGACCTCTAACACGCCGTTCCTATAAGTAGCCTTGGCCTTATCCGGGTTGACTTTAGCTGGCAGCTCAACTTCCTTATAGTACTTTCTCTGAGGATTGTCAACTGAAATTATCAGCTTATTATCATCAGTAAGCCTAAGCTTAATGTCCTCCTTATTTACACCAGGTATCTCAGCGCAGACCTTAATCACATCTTTCTCCTCAAACACATCAACTAATGGCTCGACCTCCTCCTTTACAATGGGTCCTCTAGGCGAAGGCTTCACATTACCGAACTCCCTGATAATCGGCTTGCCATCAGGCCCCATAGTCACACTAAAGCCGTAAACGAAAGACTGAGCTCCACCTCTCCTAGAAATCTCCTCAAACTCCCTCATAATGTCCTCAATCATTCGATCAAAATCTTCGAAGCCGCCAAAAAACAAATCCCAAAAGCTCCTTCTCCTTCTCTTGCCAAACCAATTCTCACTCATAACAAAAACACCCAAAACAACAACACACAAAACAAAAATAAAAACCTTAACCACAAAGCTCCTTCTCATCAAAGCAAAACTTAAACCACACTTCTAAATATAGAGACAATAGAAAAGCGGCCGTCGTCTAGCCTGGATTAGGACACAGGCCTCCCGAGCCTGTGACCCGGGTTCAAGTCCCGGCGGCCGCATCAAAACACATCAACTGATGTGGGTTTGGCCGGGTAACTCACCTTTGTTTCATGGTTCATGTCGCCTCCGTGAAACATAAGAAGGCGTTGCAGATCTGATTATTAGTGGTGCTTTCAGCCTTGTGGTTTGAGCTGCTCGACTTCTCGAAGCTGGGCCAGGAGGATCGCTATAGGATTCTGGATTACCTTATCGAGAAGCTTGGGCGTGATCGCGTTCAAAGCTTGTTGGGCATTTCTAGGGTCTCCATGTGGCGTCTCCTGAATAGGAGGGCCCCTATAACCGATGATTGCTTGAGGAAGATGCTTGAGAACATCTCTCGCGATGAGTTCAACTCGATAGTTTCCGCTGAGAGGAGGCTTAGGGCTCTCGGCGTCGTTAGAGATGATGGGACAATCAACTACAGCTTGGCTCTTGAGCTCCTAGCATTAGCATCAAGAGATGAGTACTTGAAGCAATTGGTCGTTAGGTTCTGCGTTGAGAACTTCCGTGAAGACCTGAGGAAGATGCTTGGAATGAGCTTGGCCTCCATAGAGTTCAAGTGGAGCGATGACTTTGAGCGATACCTACAGGAGTTCAAGAAGAGGAGGCTTGTAAGAAGCCCTGAGACAATAGCATATTACAAAAATATATTTATGCAACATCTCGAAGGCAAGCGGTTGACCGAGAGCCTCGTGAGCTACGTAGTCAACCACAAAAACCAGTGGTTAAGGAACGTGTTTAGGCACTACGTTCAATACCTGTACAGCAGGCGCAAGATAAGTGTCGAGGTCTATGCTTGGCTCATGGAGGTCGTGCCATCGCGTAAGTATAAGCTTGACGTTCGTGAATACCCCATTAAGATGGAGGCCGTCGTTAGAACCCTCCGGGAGCTTCGAGAAAAGCACCCCCTCTACTACTTGGTCTACCGCTTAATGTTGGAGAGCGGATTAAGGGTCAACCATGCATTAATGTTCATTAAGGCGTACTCGCCAAGTGATGTTATTGAGGTGCCCGGAGTTGACGTTATCACAGGCAGGCTTGTGATCCTTGATGCTCATTGCCGCTACTACTTAGGTGTTAGGGACTCCGTTAAGCCGTGTGAATGGGTCTTCTTCTCAAAGGACTTGCTACCGCTGCTTGAAGCGTTTAAGGGCGTTAACGTCAGCCGCCACGCCCTCTTAAAGTACGTTAAGGGTCATGGGCTGCTCCTGCCCAAGTACTTGAGGAAGGTGAACTGGAGGATCATAACCAGAGCGATACCCGACAAGGACGTATGCAGATTCATTCAGAGCAGGCTGGGCGAAATAGC
>QMSF01000017.1 GCA_003649565.1 Thermoprotei archaeon
CCCTCAGTTGCTAGTAGAATTCCGCTTTTCATTGTGATGCGCGCTTTAGGGCTTGAAAGCGATAAGCAAATAGTTGAAGCGATAACTTGGGATCCAGAAATAGAAGTTGAGCTGTTGCCTTCGCTTGAAGCAGCTAGTGATGTGCAAACAGTTGAAGATGCCCTTGACTATATAGGTGGTAAGATAATATTTGGTCAGCCAAGGCAAAGAAGAATTGAGAGAGCTGAGCTTGTTCTCGATAAATATTTCTTACCTCACTTGGGGACAAGACCTGAAGATAGAATTAAGAAAGCCTACTTCTTAGGTCAAATGGCGGAGAAATTACTTGAGCTAGTTCTTGGAAGAAGAAAGCCTGATGATAAAGACCATTACGCAAATAAGCGATTGAGGTTAGCTGGTGATCTCTTAGCAAGCTTATTTAGGGTGATATTCAAGAGGTTCTGCCAAGATCTACAATATCAGCTTGAGAAAATATGGGATACGGGTAGGGCTGTTTACATCGAGAATATCGTAAGAGCTGACCTCATTACTGAGAGGCTTAGACATGCATTAGCCACTGGCAACTGGACAGGGGGTAAGGTCGGTGTTAGCCAACTTCTCGATAGAACCAATTACCTGTCAACGTTAAGCCATCTAAGAAGAGTAGTGTCACCATTGAGTAGAAGCCAGCCTCACTTTGAAGCTCGTGACCTACATGCTACACAATGGGGCAGAATATGCCCCAACGAATCACCTGAAGGACCTAACTGTGGATTAGTCAAAAACTTAGCATTAATGGCGCGAATAACCGTAGGCGTCGACGAGACAGAGATAGAATCTAAGCTCTATGAGATAGGCGTTGTGCCAATTCAGAAGGCTAGGAAGGAGGAAAGGGAGAAGCCAGAGCATGAAAGAAGGAGGAGACCCAAAGTCTTCCTTAATGGCAGACTTATTGGAGTACACGACGACCCTCACTTCCTAGTTAATTACATCAGAGAGGAGAGGAGAAAGGGTAGGATAAACCCTGAAGTCAATGTTGCCTACATAGAGACGGAGTACATAAAGGAGATTTACATAAACTGTGATGGAGGTAGAATAGTCAGACCTTTAATAGTAGTTAAAGATGGTAAACCATTGGTGGCTTCGGAGCACGTAGAGAAGCTAAGGCGTGGAGAATGGACTTGGAATGACTTCATTGAAAGAGGACTTATTGAGTACTTAGATCCCATGGAAGAGGAGAACGCGTACATAGCCATTAACCCTGAAGACCTGACTCCAGAGCATACGCATTTAGAGATAATGCCAACAACAATACTTGGCGTTTGTGCAGCGATAATACCATATGCTGAGCATAATCAATCACCAAGAAACTCGTATGAGGCCGCCATGGCTAAACAGGCCTTAGGATTCCCATGCGCTAATATGCTACTAAGAATGGATTCAAGAGGCCACTTCTTGCACTATCCACAGAGGCCACTAGCTCAAACAAAGCTATTGGACTTGATAGGTTATAATGATAGGCCTGCAGGCCAGAACATGGTTGTAGCGGTTCTAACATTGACAGGCTACAACATAGAGGACGCTCTAGTCTTTAGTAAATCAGCAGTCGATAGAGGATTAGCACGATCAACGTTCTTCAGGACGTACGAGGCCGAAGAGAGAAAGTACCCTGGAGGAGAAGAAGATAGAATTGAGAGGCCATCACCAAATGTGAGGGGTTATAGAGCTGGTGAAGTCTATAGGCATTTAGGTGAAGATGGCATAGTCGAGGTTGAAGCACGAGTACGTGGAGGAGATGTGCTAATAGGAAGAACAAGCCCACCGAGATTCATGGGTGAGTACAGAGAATTCGAAGTTCCTGGCAGAGTTAGGCGAGAAACGTCACTAGACATGAGGCATGGAGAAAGCGGCATTGTTGATGCTGTCCTAATAACTGAAACAGGTGAGGGCAATAGGCTTGTAAAAGTCAGAGTGCGTGACCTCAGAGTACCTGAGCTTGGAGATAAGTTTGCATCAAGACATGGACAGAAGGGCGTTATAGGTCTACTCCTGCCTCATGAAGACTTGCCTTTCACAGAGGAGGGCATAGTGCCCGATCTGATAATAAATCCACATGCCTTTCCGTCAAGAATGACCATGGGGCAGCTCCTTGAGTCCATGGCTGGAAAAGTAGCGGCTCTAAAGGGAGAATATGTCGACTCAACGACATTCTATGGCACGAACGAGAGGCAATTAAGAGAAGAGCTGAAGAAACTAGGCTTCCAGCCTAGTGGTTGTGAAGTCATGTATGATGGTGTAACAGGCGAAATGTATAAAGTTCCCATATTCATAGGCATAGTCTACTATCAGAAGCTACATCACATGGTCGCGGACAAGATGCATGCAAGAGCTAGAGGGCCAGTTCAGATACTCACAAGGCAGCCTACTGAGGGTAGAGCTAGAGAGGGTGGGTTGAGGTTTGGAGAGATGGAGAGAGATTGCTTAGTTGCGCATGGTGCAGCAGCACTACTGAAAGATAGGCTGCTAGAAGAATCTGATAGAACAACTGTCTACATATGTGAGAATTGTGGTTTAGTTGCATATTACGATGCCATAAGCGATAAGTACAAGTGTCCACTATGCGAAGAGAAGGCTAAAGTAGCTCAAGTCACAATGTCTTATGCATTCAAGCTCTTACTACAAGAGCTCATGAGTCTAGGAATATATCCTAAGTTGAAGGTGGGATAGAGAATGCTTGTTCCACAAAAGAAGATTAAAGCTATATCGTTTGGTCTTCTCTCACCTGATGTCATAAGGAAAATGTCTGTAGGTAGCATAATAACTCCAGACACCTACGAGGAGGATGGTACACCGATAGACACAGGTCCCATGAGTCTAAGATTAGGCACTATAGATCCAACGCAAAGATGCAAAACATGTGGAAATAGAGTTGGTCAGTGTCCTGGTCATTTTGGACATATTGAGCTTGCTAAGCCAGTTATTCATGTTGGCTTCGTCAAAATAATTTATCAACTTCTACAGGCAACATGCCAGAAGTGCGGAAGACTGCTTATCCCACAGAAGGAGATAGAAAAGATCAAGAGGTTAATGAGAAATAAGCCTAGGCTTTGGGCTATCGTAAAGCCAAGGATCATCTCAAAGATCATGAAGAAAACCATGAAAACCATGGAGTGCCCACATTGTGGTGAACATCAAAGCAAAGTGAGACTTGAAAGGCCAACAACATTTTATGAGAAAGTTAAAGGTGGAGAGCGAAGAATAACTCCTGATGTAATAAGAGCAAGGCTGGAAAGAATACCAGATGAAGATTATGAAATCATGGGCTTTAACCCGAAGACTTCAAGGCCCGAGTGGATGGTTTTAACAGTTTTGCCTGTACCTCCAGTGACAGTTAGGCCGTCTATAACATTAGAGTCAGGCCTTAGATCAGAGGATGATTTGACTCACAAGATAGTCGACATAATTAGGATCAACGAGCGCTTGAAAGAGCAAATAGATATGGGCGCGCCAATGGCCATTATAGAGGAGCTCTGGGACTTATTGCAATACCATGTAACCACGTACTTCGACAATGAGGTTTCAGGTATACCACCTGCCAGGCATAGATCTGGTAGAGTTTTAAGGACTTTAGCTCAAAGACTTAAAGGCAAGGAAGGAAGGTTTAGAAGCAGCTTATCTGGCAAGAGGGTTGATTTCTCGGCTAGAACTGTGATCTCACCTGATCCTAATCTAAGTATAAACGAGGTTGGTGTACCGATAGACATCGCAAAGATCTTAACAATACCTGAAAAAGTGACTCCATGGAACATCGATGAGCTTAGAGAGCTTGTTATAAGAGGGCCTTATGAACACCCTGGAGCTAATTACATAATTAGACCTGATGGTAGACGAATTGACCTTAGATACGTTAAAGATAGAAAAGCCGTTGCAGAGGCATTAGCACCAGGATACATAGTTGAGAGGCATATAAGAGATGGAGATATAGCGCTGTTCAATAGGCAACCATCGCTCCACAGAATGTCCATCATGGCCCATAAAGTCAAGGTTTTACCTTATAAGACATTCAGATTGAACCTATGCGTATGTCCACCATATAACGCTGACTTCGATGGAGACGAAATGAACCTCCACATTCCTCAAAGCGAGGAAGCCAGGGCAGAAGCATTAACATTGATGCTTGTTGAACAACAAATATTATCGCCTCGCTATGGAGGTCCAATAATCGGTGGAACTCAAGATTACATACTCGGTGCTTACCTCCTATCTCAGAAAAATACACTGCTAACCGAAGATCAAGTACAGAGACTGCTCTTCATAGCAGATAAGCTTGAAATACCAAAACCAGCCATACTCAAACCTAAGAAGCTGTGGACGGGCAAGCAAATAATAAGCGCGCTTCTACCTAAAGGTCTAAACTACACATTAAAGGCATCAGCTTGTAGAAAATGTAAGGAATGCAAGAAGTTAGAGTGTCCATATGACGCTTATGTAGTGGTCTCTGATGGAGAGCTCGTGGCCGGCGTAATAGATAAGAAATCTATAGGTGCTGGAGAACCAGAATCTCTATTCCATAGAATAGTCAAGGACTTCGGAATAGACATGGGCTCATGGTTCTTAGATCATGCATTTAAAGTCTTCTTGAACTACGCATTTACGCACGGCTTTTCAATGAACCTTGACGACGAAGACTTACCTGAAGAGGCTGTCAAGGAGATACAGAAGAAGCTGAAAGAGGCTGAGGCCAAGGTAGAAGAGCTCATAGAGAGGTATAGGAAGGGAGAACTAGAGCAGTTACCTGGCAAAACTCTCGAAGAGACTCTTGAGTCCATGATTCACGAGGTCTTAAGCAATGCGAGAGACGAGGTAGGTAAGATAGCTGCTCAGTACTTGAAGCCTACAAGCCAAGCACTTATGATGGCCAGATCTGGCTCGAGAGGATCAATACTCAACTTGACACAAATGGCAGCTGCTGTAGGTCAGCAGACCGTTCGAGGCGAAAGAATACTCAGAGGTTACTTCGAAAGGTCTTTACCCCACTTCAAGAGAGGAGATCTAGGAGCTGCTGCTAGAGGATTTGTTTATTCAAGCTTTAAGAGAGGATTAACACCACTTGAATTCTTCTTCCACGCTATGGGTGGTCGAGAAGGTCTAGTCGATACTGCTGTAAGGACATCGCAAAGCGGTTATATGCAGCGTAGACTCATAAATGCACTTCAAGACCTTCATGTGGAGTACGATGGCACCGTCAGGACAGCTGATGATAGAATCGTGCAGTTAAAGTATGGAGAAGATGGAGTAGATCCATCCAAGAGCGATCATGGCAAGGCTGTTAATATAGAAAAGACTATTGAAAAAGTCTTGGGGGTTGCCGCATTAGAATGAAGGCCAAGAAGATAACATTAGAGGAATTGAAGAAGAAGATACAAGAGTATTCGGCAGAATTACCTAAATCTATTATTCAAGAGTTAGAGGAAAAGCTTTCAAAGGTTATAGACAAACTGACAATGAACGATGTAGAAAAGATATTGAATGAAGTCGTTAGGCAATATAGAGAGGCAGTAGTCGAGCCAGGAGAGGCGGTAGGTACAGTCGGCGCTCAATCCATAGGTGAGCCGGGCACACAGATGACACTAAGAACCTTCCACTTCGCAGGGGTTAGAGAGTTAAACGTCACATTAGGTTTGCCTAGGCTCATCGAAATACTTGACGCCAAGAGAACGCCCTCAACGCCGCTAATGAGAATAGAGCTAGACGAAAAAGCGAAGTACGACAGAGCTAAAGCTGAAGAACTTGCAAGAAAGATTCAGCATGTAACCATAGAGAATGTCGCTAATAGCATAAGCATAGACTTTGGCCAGCAAATGATACTACTACAGCTAGACGATGAATTGATGAGAGATAAGAGGGTAACCTTAGAAATGGTGCTTAACGCCTTAAACAAGCACAAGATAGGTACAATCGAAGAAATAACTGAAAAAGAAATCGAAACTCCTGAAGGTAAAAGGAGAAAGATAATAGAAGTGGCAATAGCAGCTCCAGAGAATATTGAGGCAGCCAAATTGATAAAGTTGAGGCAAAAAATCCTGAATATCAAGCTTAAGGGGATCAAAGGCCTTAAGAGAGTCGTCGTGAAAGAAGTTTCAAAAGGCGGTGAAACTTACTACTACCTTGAGGTTGAAGGCTCTAATCTGCAAGGCATATTCAATAATCTAGATGAGTTGGAAGGCATTGATCCAACAAAAGTTATGACTAACAATATAAACGAGATAGCATCAGTATTAGGAATCGAAGCTGCCAGAAATGCCATAATAAATGAGATGATGAACGTCCTAAGAGAACAAGGTCTCGACGTAGATATTAGACATATAATGCTGGTCGCAGACCTCATGACGATGACTGGCAGGGTAAGACAAATAGGTAGACACGGTGTAAGTGGAGAGAAGACAAGCGTCTTGGCTAGAGCTGCATTCGAAGTAACTACTAAGCATTTATTAGAAGCTGGTGTGAAAGGAGAGGAAGATCCACTGGCTGGCGTCATAGAGAACGTAGTAGTAGGCCAATTGATACCTCTGGGTAGCGGTATGGTCGAGTTAAGAGTGAGGCATGGTGGAGGAGAATAGTAGATGGTAAGTCTTGAGAGAGAGCTTAAAGTTGCTTTGAGGACGGGAAAAGTAGTCATAGGAAGCAAGGAAGTATTAAAGCTCATAGGTGTAGGTAAAGGGAAGCTAGTAATAATAGCATCAAACTGCCCTGAACTCATAAAAGAGCAGATAGAGTACTATGCGAAGCTCTCTGAAATACCCGTCTATTATGCACCATATACAAGCAGAGAATTAGGAGAAATGTGTCAGAGAGGTCATATGGTTGCTTCATTAGTAGTCTTAGATGAAGGCGATTCTGAGATCCTAAAGCTCATAGAGTAGCCGGGTGATAACGTGCCTAGTATAAGACTATCTGATGAGGAAATGAGGTACATAACGTTATTCGAGAGCATAACAGGAGCAACAGCTAAAGACTGCATAATAGATAATGAAGGCAACAGGATTATCTTCTTAATTAAGCAAGGCGAAATGGGGATAGCAATAGGAAAGAATGGAATAAACATTAAGAGAGCTACGAAACTTATAGGAAAGCCCGTAGAAGTCGTAGAGGCAGCCGATACACCAGAAGAGCTAATAAAAAACGCTTTATTCCCTGCAAAAGTTCATGCTGTTAAGATCACTAGAGATGCCTCTGGCAGATTAATAGCGAATGTTGCTGTAGACCCTAAAGATAAGGGGTTAGCGATAGGTAGAGAAGGCTCAAAGATTCAGAGAGCTAGAATTCTGGCCAAGCGATATTTTGATATAGACGCCGTCATAATAAGATGATGCAACTCATTGAAGCAAAACAAATATAGCATACCTTTAGCGTCTATCACATTACTCAGGGCAACTGGTGAAGATACATGGGGAGGAAATCGCCAAAAGGACTGTTCGCAGCTAGAAAGTTAGTTCAAAAAAGAAAGAAGTTTAGATGGAGCCAGCGAGAATACAAGAGAAGAGTATTAAGGCTAGACGAGAAAGTCGATCCTCTTGAAGGAGCACCCATGGCTCGAGGCATTGTGCTAGAGAAAGTAGGCATTGAAAGCAGACAGCCTAATTCAGCTGTCAGGAAGTGCGTTCGAGTACAATTGATAAAGAATGGTAGACAAGTTACTGCTTTCGTTCCAGGTGACGGCGCATTAAACTACATAAATGAGCACGATGAAGTTATCATAGCTAGAATAGGAGGTCCTCAAGGTAAATCTCTCGGTGACATACCTGGAGTTAAGTTTCAAGTTATAAAGGTTAATGGTGTTAGCTTGAGAGCAATCTTACAAGGTAAGAGAACCAAGCCTACGAGGTAGAGAGCTTGCCTAAGAAGAAAACTGCTAAGGCTAAGGAAGAAGAGAAGACTGTACCTGAAACCGTGAAAATAGGTATTGACTCCACAGAGATCAAGCTTTTCGGTAAGTGGACGTTCCATGATGTTGAAGTTAAAGATCCAGGGTTGAAAAGGTACATATGCTTAAAGCCCGTTTTCCTACCGCATACTGAAGGTAGACATGAACATAAGAGATTTGGAAAGGCTGATGTCCCAATAGTGGAGAGACTAATAAATGACCTCATGAGGCCTGGTAAAAACGCTGGGAAGAAGATATTAGCAACAAACATAGTTAAGAATGCGTTTGAAATAATACACTTAAAGACTGGTAAAAACCCAATTCAAGTGCTTGTTGAAGCAATAGAAAAAGCTGCACCTCGAGAGGAAACAACGAGAATAGCTTATGGTGGTATCGTTTATCACCAGTCAGTTGACGTAGCTCCTCAGAGAAGAGTTGATTTAGCATTAAGATGGCTAACTGAAGGTGCGAGAATGGCCTCCTTTAGTAACCCGAAGACCATAGATGAATGTCTGGCTGATGAGATAATAGCGGCGGCTCAAGGAGATCCTAAGAGCTACGCTATATCAAAGAAGGATGAAATAGAGAGAATAGCGATGTCATCACGATAATCGTTACCAAAGCATTTAAGAATACTATTCATAGGGAAATTAAGCTTAGTAGTGAAAAGCTTATTAAAGGGGGCTTAAATTTGGAGTTTTACGCTAAGTTAAGGAAGTTAAAGGTGGGTGTGCTAAATGTCAAGTGAAAAGCCGCATCTAAACCTAGTGATCATAGGGCATGTAGATCACGGCAAGTCGACACTGACAGGACATTTACTCTACTTGTTAGGACAGGTAGATGAGAGAAAGCTCAAAGAGATAGAGGAAGAAGCTAAGAGAATGGGTAAAGAAAGCTTCAAATTCGCATGGATATTAGATACCTACAAAGAAGAAAGAGAAAGAGGGCTTACAATAGACTTGTCGTTCTACAAGTTTGAAACTAAGAAGTACTTCTTCACGCTCATAGATTGCCCAGGGCATAGAGATTTCGTAAAGAACATGGTTACAGGCACATCACAGGCTGACTGCGCACTACTCGTAGTATCAGCGAAGAAAGGTGAAGCTGAAGCAGGTCTAGGACCTGCGGGACAAACAAGAGAGCACGCATTCTTAGCGAAGACGATGGGTATAAACCAGATAGTCGTAGCGATAAACAAGATGGATGATCCAACTGTTAACTGGAGCCAGGAGAGGTACAATGAAGTAAAAGACGCCGTGTTTAAGCTCTTAAAGATGTTAGGTTATGATGTAAGCAAGATCCATGCCATACCAGTCTCAGCATGGACCGGCGATAACTTAATAGAGAGAAGCAAGAACATGCCATGGTATAAAGGCCCAACTCTCGTTGAGGCATTAGATGAATTCGTACCACCACCCAAGCCAGTAGACAAGCCTCTTAGGATACCAATACAAGACGTCTATTCAATATCAGGTGTAGGCACAGTCCCCGTTGGAAGAGTGGAGACAGGCGTCTTAAAAGTTGGAGACACCGTAGTCTTCATGCCTGCCAACAAGAAGGGTGAAGTGAGATCAATAGAGACTCACCATGTGAGAATTGACAAGGCCATGCCGGGCGACAACATAGGATTCAACGTTAGAGGTATATCCAAGACTGATATTAGGCGAGGAGATGTATGCGGTCATCCAGATAATCCACCAACAGTCGTTGAGACATTCGTGGGAAGGATATTCGTATTGTACCATCCAACAGCAATAGCTAAGGGCTATACGCCAGTAGTACACGCCCATACAGCTAGCGTTGCCTGCAAGTTCGAGGAGATACTGCAGAAGATAGATCCAAGAACTGGTGCTGTTGTTGAAGAGAAGCCACAATTTATAAAGCAGGGCGATGCTGCATTAGTGAGGTTCAGGCCAATAAAGCCACTATGCCTCGAGAAGTACTCTGAGATACCTCAGCTGGGAAGATTCGCCATTAGAGATATGGGTAGAACCATAG
>QMSF01000018.1 GCA_003649565.1 Thermoprotei archaeon
ATTGGTGAACAGGCAAGCCAAACGCTGAAGAATATGGTGGTCATTAGCGAAGTCGCTAAGAAGCTGCCAATTTACAGGCCGCTAGCCGTCTTCGACAAGCCTGAGACTGAGAAGATAGCTAGAGAAATAGGGACATATGAGATCTCAGCGAGGCCAGATGAAGGCTGTAAAGCAGCTCCATCAAGGCCATCGATAGCAGCTAGGCAGGAAGAATTTCTTGAAGCTGAGAGAGCTTTAAACATCGAGTACCTCGTAGAAAACTCCGTAAATAGAATTGTGGAGCTAGACGTCTAACGTCTTGAGGCTTTGAGATATTCATATGCTGATAAAGCGGCTTTAGCTCCATCACCTGCAGCTATGACGACCTGCTTGTAGGGTATTATCGTGGCATCACCAGCAGCAAAAACACCCCTCCTTGAAGTCCTACAAAGAGAATCAACCACTATTTGTCCTTGCTCATCGAGCTCCACAAACCCCCTAAGAAAATCGCTGTTAACCCTCCTTCCAACCTCTATGAAGACCGCATTGACATTTATCTGCTCCTCAACACCGCTATTAACATCCCTAACCTTAATCCACTCCACAAAGCGTCCTCCACCAATCTCAACGGGCGTCATATTGAGCTTCTTCACGATATTGCTTCGCTCATTAACCTTATCGACTAAGGCCTTAACAGCCCTAAACTCACTCCTCCTATGAATGAGGTAGACCGTTTTAGCAAGACCGCTCAAATACAAAGCTGCATCAAGAGCGGAATTGCCACCACCTACAACCGCGACATCTCTACCCCTAAACAGAGGACCATCACAAACAGCGCAGTAAGAAACCCCTTTCCCTCGAAACTCCTCCTCACCTTTAATTCCAAGCTTCTTAGGCTCAGCACCAACAGCTAAAATCACGGCTCTACACCTGAAATCACCGCTCCAAGAGGTCTTAACGACAAAAAGGTCTCCAACCTGCTCGATACCCGTAACCTCATCATTTAAGACTTTAACACCCAAAGACTCTACTTGCTCAGCAAACCTATTCATAAGCTCAATGCCAGCAATAGCCTTAAAGCCAGGATAATTCTCTATAAGCGAAGCCTCAGCAGCCTGACCACCAACAATCTTCCCAATAACCTGAACACTCAACCCACTCCTAACACAATACAAAGCGGCAGTCAAGCCAGCTGGGCCAGCACCAACGATAACGACGTCGAAGACATCCTCGCTCATTAGGATCCCCATCATAGGGTAAGCTAGCCAACTAGTAAAATCTTCACGCGGAAAACCAGCAAGACGATAACGCTAAACTTTAAAATCCCTCAAATCAATGATACGACTGTGAAAACCTTGATAACAGCCTACATCCTACTCAAAACAGCCATAGCAAGAGAACACGAAGTAGCCCAAGCAATACAAAACATAAAAGGCATAATCGAAGTGAAAGTAGTCTTTGGAGAATACGACGTAGTAGCAAAAGCCCAAGTAGAAGACGTGAAAATGCTCGACAACATAGTAACAGCAATAAGAAAAATTGATGGCGTCGCAATAACATCAACACTTATAGCACCAGACTAAAGAACACCTTTAAATCACCCCTCAAACACACCATAAAACAGCAATGCGGGGGTGCCCGAGCTAGGTCAAAGGGGCGGGACTCAAGATCAAACCCGCGGATTGCGGGTTGATGGATCATCCCGTGGCGAAGGCCTTCGTGGGTTCGAGTCCCACCCCCCGCACCATAATCATTACTATTTTTGCTATGCGTGGGCAAAGCTATTTTTCACTGAGCTTAAAGCAAGCTGTAAAAGATGGTGGGAGTTTTGCCTAGAGTCATCGTCTTTTCGACTATGACCATTGACGGCAGGATTGCTAGCAAGACTAGGTTTAGTCAGCTTAGCTGTCCTCATGATTTGAGGAGGCTCCATGAGCTTAGGGCACAGTGCGACGCAGTGATGGTTGGCGCTAATACCGTGATCATTGATGATCCATCTCTACGCTTAAAGTATGTTGAAGGCAAAAACCCTGATAGGATAGTGGTTGATGGCTTTTTGCGCACTCCTCTAAACGCCAGGGTTTACACTTTGAAGACTGCGAAGACCATGGTCTTAACAACGAAGGCTGCATCTTCAGAAAAAATTGAAAAACTAAAATCCATGGGCGTCGAGGTGTTATGTCTAGCTGACAAGCCGCCAATAGACATGAAGCAGGCCGTTAAGGTGCTTGGCGAGATGGGCTATAGGACTATTATGGTTGAGGGGGGAGGAGAGCTCTTATGGCATTTATTTAAGGATAGAGTGGTCAATGAGTTGAGGGTAACGATATCTCCTTACATTTTCGGTGGTAGAGACTCTGTAAGCTTGGTTATGGGAGAGGGTTTTTCAACCACGGCGGAATCACCTGTCTTTAAGCTTAAGTCTATTAGCAGGTGTCAATGTGGAAATGAAGTGCACTTGATATATGATGTTGAGTATAGATCGTGAGGAGAAGGCCTTGATACTCAACGTCGGCATGGCTCTAGTCGGTCGAGAACTCGAGGTCCAAAAGAAGGTCAGCATAGAGATCGAAGATGGGCGAATAACGTCTATAGCAAGTGGGTTTAGAAGTAAAGGCTTGACCTTTAAGTATGGAGTTGTCATGCCAGCGCTCGTCAATGCTCATATGCATGTGTTGGATTATGCCTTTCAGGAGGCTGGTTTAAACCTTGAATTATCGGAGCTAGTGAGTGAACCTCATGGCCTCAAACATAAGCTTATATCAACTCTAAATGAGCGGGATATGCGTAATGCCGCTTTGAGGTTGTTTAATAAGCTAATTAGACAGGGAGTCTATAAGGCGGTAATCTTCTGTGAGAGGCTTGAAGCAATAAGCCTTCTTCGAGATGCCGCTAAAGCTCTTGGATTGGACGTTACTCTTCTAGCTAGGCCTAAGAGACTTAATGGACGATTATTGATAGGTGAGGCGCTAGACAAGGCTGATGGTCTAGGCCTAGACTCACCTTTAAGATATTCGATTAGCGAGCTTGAGCAGATGAGCAGTGAATGTATCAAGAGGGGGCTCCTCAAAGCCACTCATATCTCAGAAATCCATATGACGCATAGACAGGGCGATGTAAAGCTGGCAATAGAACACTTTAACTCCGACATGGCAATCCATGGAGTTCACCTGGAGGAGGACGATGTCTATGCGCTATCATTAAACAATGTAAGCTTAGTGTTATGTCCGAGATCAAACATGTGGTTCTCATCAGGCCTACCGCCTTTAAGGTATCTATTAAAGCATGATGTGAATTTGCTTATAGGGACAGATAACGCTGGCTGGATAAACCCCGACATATGGAGAGAGCTTGAAGCTCTCTTCAACCTATCGAGACTTCAAGGATTACATGTAGATCCTCGAGAGATATTGAAGATTGCAACGGTAAACATCCATAGAGTTAAGGGTATGAAGGCGCCAAATAACATATTAGAAGAGGGGCTAGATGCAAACTTCATAATTTTAAATGGCGAAGAAATAGATCTAGGATACTCTCAAAACATTTATGCATCCATAGTGAAGAGGGGCTGTCCAGAAGCTGTGATCTACAGAGTCTTTAGTAGGCTAGTCATCGAAGAACCTTATGATTTCATAGGTCGTAGTTCTTTGCGCGGGTTTTCGGCCAATGCCTCTAATTAGCCTTACAATTTCGTCAACTTCCATATAGGTACCATAGGGTGCTCCAGCAGCTCTCGAAATATTCTCCTCCATGAGGGTTCCGCCTAGATCATTGGCGCCAGCGTTTAACATCATCTGGGCCATTTTAGGGCCTAACTTCACCCATGAAGCTTGAATGTTCTTAATGAATCCTAAGAGGTAAAGCCTTGCTACAGCATGTACTTTTAAATCTTCAATCCACGTTGTACCTGGTCTGCTTAGGCCCTCCCTATAGAGCCTCGTCTTATAGTGAATGAATGGCAATAACACGAACTCGGTGAACCCCTTAGTCTCGCTTTGAATATCCCTAATTATCTTCAGATGATTAACCCTATGCGTGTTGTTATCCACATGACCATACATCATAGTGGCTGTTGTCGGTATGCCAAGCCTATGAGCCTCCTTTATTATCTCGATCCACTGGCCCGTCGAAATTTTTCTAGGTGCTATAATCTTCCGGACTTCATCATCAAGTATCTCAGCTGCTGTTCCAGGCATGCTGTCGAGGCCTGCTTCCTTGAGTATCTTTAGGGCTTCTCGATATGGAACTTCAAGCCTTGACGCTATGTAATGAACCTCTTGGGGGGAGAAGGCATGAATGTGTATTTGAGGGACTTTAGCCTTAATGCCCTCAAGAATCTTGAAGTAGTAATCAACTGGCAGATTGGGGTTTATCGCTCCTTGAATGCATACTTCTGTTGCTCCTTTTCTCCAAGCCTCATAAGCCTTGGACACGACCTCCTCCACGCTGAGAGTGTAGCATTCTGAGTCACCTAGAGGCCTTGAATAAGCACAGAAGAGACATCTCACAATGCATTCATTAGTGAAGTTGATATTTCTGTTAACGACAAAAGTGACGACATCCCCGATGCACATTTTCCTAGCATAATCAGCTGTTAAGGCTAGTATCAAAGCCTCATCATAGGTAGAGTTCAAAAATCTCAATGCTTCCTCTTCGCTAATCGCTTTTCCAGACAAAGCCTTATCTATCGCCTCTGAAAGTAGGGGGTCGAGATCCTTCATGTACTTCTCAATGATTCTTAAGCTAATATGCGTCCTCCCCCTTCTTGACTAAACCGAGGTCGTCAACAAGCATCTCGATTCTCTCCCTAATTATATCCGGCATCCACTTTAAAGCAATATACTTAGGGTATATTGGTAGCCTTTCCCTAAGCTCAAAGCCCATAGCCTCAGTGATCTTCTTGACGTCGCTTATCTTAGGCCATGGATAAGCTATGTTAACGTAGTCAGGAGTTAATGGCGATATACCGCCCCAATCATTAATGCCGGCTAGCAAGTACGTGGAGTATGCTTGTAAATTCAAGTTTGGAGGCGCTTGAATAGCTACATCGCCTTTAAATATAAGCCTAGCAATAGCTATGGTCTTCAACATGTCGATTAGGCTAGGGGGGCTATGCTTCTCCATTGGAGTTCCAGGTTCAGGCATAAAGTTTTGAATTATGATCTCCTGGATGTGACCATGCTCCTCATGAATCTTCTTAATCGCAAAAAGAGAGTCTATTCTCTCCTCCCAGGTCTCTCCAATGCCTATCAATATGCCTGTCGTAAATGGAATTCTCAGTTCACCAGCTTCTCTAATCATCTTTAATCTAATCCTAGGGTCTTTAGAAGGCGATTTTTCATGAGGCATTCCTTTCTCCATAAGCCTTTCACTAATTGATTCAAGCATCAATCCCATGCTCGCATTGAAGGGCTTGAGCTCGGCCATTTCCTTTTTCGTTAAAACGCCTATATTGGTATGAGGCATCATAATCTTCGTTTCATTGATAATTTTCTCCTCGAAATCCCTAACATACTCTACAGTGGAGCTGTAACCCATGGATTTGAGAGTCCTTCTAGCTTCACTATGAACTTCCTCTGGCTTTTCCCCAGTACTAACTAAAACCTCTTTGGCCTTAAGCTTCTCACCAGCTTTAACAATGCTCATCGCTCTCCTTATATCCATATAGGGCTCACGAACATTAATCCTAAAACCACAATAGCTACACTGATTCCTACATAACCTCGTTAAGGGCACGAAAACCTTCCTAGAATACGTCACAAGCCTACCATGATGTAAGACCTTAATACTTAGAGCTGCTGCTAAGAGCATAAAGAGCTCGTTGACATCGGCGTGAGCTAGAAGAAGAGCTTCTTCATGTTTCAACTCTCTCTCAAAGCATCGAGACAAGAGCTCAATAACCTCTTTCTCCATGAATAGCACCTACTGCACTGTTTCATCAACGCAGCAAGTCGCCACTAATAAATAGGTATAAGAAGATAAGGCCTTTTCTCTTAGTGGAATGAGATGTTACGGGGGGCCGAGATCATAGTCGGTCTTGCATCGCCTAGTCATGAGGCTCCACGAGGAGAGATAGAGGAATTTGACATACAGTCTTTTGAAGGGTTAAACGTTAAGAAATGGGCTGAGTGCTATATAGCTTTAATGTTACGTTCAAGTCAGGCAAAAATTGAATTTGCAAATATGGTTGATAATCCCATGCTTAAGACAATTTTAACTATAGTTGCTAATGATCATAAAAAGATAGCAGACGTCATGAAACTAGTATTTGGTATAGAGGAAGTGAAGAGCGACGTCTTCTCTAAGGAGTGTCAAGAAGCGCTAGGTAAAGCAGTTTTGGATCGAATAAAGAAAGCAATATCTCTTGCCAGAAAACTCCTTATTGAAAGTAAGAGTGAAGAGGACGTCAATAAGCTATGTGAAACATTATTAGAAATACACGATATAGCAAAAGGGGCTCTAGAAGCCATAGCGAATATAGCTAATGAACCAACTTCAACAATATTAAGGCACTTGGCCTCCACAATAAGATCAAGCGCGGATTTGGTCAATAACCTTGTAAGAAAGGCTTTACTTAAAGGTGCACAACATGAGTAAGAAAGAAACAACACCACTAAGTCTTGGGAGAGTCATACTTGGTCAGAATGTCCACGGTTTTTTCGTTAGGACAAAAGCAGAACCAGGTGTTATGGCTAGAATACTTACAGCAGCTGCTAAATTCAATGTAACAATAATTAACATATACAACTCGACCCCTACAAAACGGGGAGGATCAGCATCATTCGTAGTTTTCTATGATTTTAGTGAAGCAATGGCTTCTCCTCAAGAAGTCCGGAAGGCCATGGAGGAAGCGGTCGAAAACACTGAGGTTGAGCTTCTCGAGCCAATACTACCAGGTGTAGTGGCCAATACAAAACATTATCCTCTGCTCCTCCTGGGGGAGAGAGCAATAATATTTCGAGAAGCAGTCTTAAGAGGATGGTTCGTAGGCATTAGACGAAGATTCGGAACAGGTGGTGAAGCCTTCCTATACTATGAGGGCTTTGAAGCTGGTCAAGAAATCTTCGATACCTATACAAAGCTTGGAATAAGCCCTCACGACCTATGGGCAATGTTTTGCGTAGCCCTCATAGCCATAGGAGGAGCTAAGGACATGAAATTCGAAATTAAGGAGGGAGGCATGACTCTTAGAATATGGGAGAACATGGAGTGCTGTCTTGGCAGAGGCTCTGATAAATCCTTCAGTCAATTCTTGAGAGGAGCAATAGCAGGCTTTGCCTCAAAATTCTTTAAAGCAAACGTAATAGTCGTAGAGACAAAATGCATAGCAAAAGGAGATCCCTATTGCGAATTTGAAGTCACAATAGCATAGTTCTGATCACTTCTTTAAACCTTCTAGAAAGGCCTTAACGTTCTTCCCTAAAACAACATGATTATATCCTCCCTCAAGAACGGCAAAGACTTTCCCTCCGCAATTGCTCATCGAGAAAGCTCGTAAAATTCTGCCAATTTCGTAATAGTCCTCGGTTTTAAGCATCTTCCCCCAATCATCTTCATGGCGGTCAAAGCCAGCTGATATTGCCAATAAGTCGTATTCGCCCTGCCTCTCAAGAAACATTTTAAGCTCACTGATCTGCCTATCCCTAGGACCATAAGGCATATGGAAATACTGCACATTTAAATGCCTAGAGAAAATGTTAGCCGTTCCATCACCAAAATGAAGATCAAAATCAACGATCAAGGCCTTTCTAATACGCTTTAACTCCAACATCTTCAAGACAGCAATAGCGATATTATTGAAGTAGCAGAAGCCCCAAGCATAATCCCTACTAGCATGATGGCCAGGAGGCCTAATCAAGGCAAAAGCAGGTTCTCCACCAAGAGCAATTTCAGCAGCCTTAATAGCACCACCAACAGCAAGAAGAGCAATAGGATAAACATCAGCTAAACTCTTAACCTTCTCCAAATGACCTGAAGAATGAGCAAGCAAAACATCACTCTCAGAAGCTGGGGAACACGAAGTAAACTCAAATTCACCTCTAAGTTCATTCACGATGCATTCAAGCCTACCAGGAGCAGCAGCAGGATCACTACTATAAACACTGTAAAAGCGCTCGTCAAAGACAACCTTAACCATAATCTCTCAGCCTAAAATAACGATATAGAGGAAACCATATTTACAGCTTACCATAAAACTCAGAGAAAAACTCAAAATTGGGATGTTGGTGCCCCGGGTGGGACTTGAACCCACGACAATCCGGTCTTCAGCCGGACGCTCTCCCTCTGAGCTACCGGGGCACTTAATGGGCCCGGTGGGATTTGAACCCACGACCACTCGGTTATGAGCCGAGCGCTCTGCCGGGCTGAGCTACGGGCCCCAACACAATGAACACACAAGGAGAATTTAAGGTTTATCTCCCATAACACGAAAACAAAACAAAGAAATAATGAACATAGCAGGGCGACCTACAAACAATCTGCCCGAACAGAACCTCAAGTCACTAAACTTAACGCTCTCATTTTAAACATGAGTCATACGATAACGCTGCTCTTCACTTTAATGCATAGCGATATAAGACACGCATACTAATTGTAGAAAAACATTATCGTGAGTTGACAAAAATATAGAGCAGTCATGCTCACGTCAAGGCCATAAAGCAAAAACGCTAATCCCGCCATAATATGCTGCATAGCAACAACCCCTAAATCAAGAAAATAGTCCTCAGAGTACGTGCTGCATGATGCCCTATTGATATTAAGATAGCTGACTCGTGCACCTATGGTGACGATCTTGAAGTAGAGAGATATACCTTCAGGTGCCCGTAGATACATAGTGTATCACACGATCATATCGCCTCTCCTCATAACATGGTATATGCTGCCAGCATACATTAAAGTGTACGTATTTCTAATGTTAGGGATTTAAATCTATTTAGGTTTGATTATAGTCTAGTTTTCTTGACCTTTCAGTCTACGACTTTAGAGTTACGTTTAGTTTACATGTTTAGTAGCACTTGGTGGGGTAGGATATGGGGTCTGATGAAACCTTTGAGGCAATAGCTCACCCTCTTAGAATTAAGATTTTGAAGTTGCTTGCCGAGAGGCCTATGGGCTTCTCAGAGTTAAAGAGGGAGCTTGGGATTAAGAGTGGTGGTAAGCTGGATTTTCACTTGAAGAAGCTGGAAAATCTCATAGCGTTGAATAGTGATGGTAAGTATACTCTGACTAAGGAGGGTTATGCAGCACTACAAGCCATAACCACCATTAAGAAGTATGGTTGGCAGAAGAGAGCCTACATCATAAGCATAATAGCATACGCAATAGCAGCAGCTTATACGTCATCCAGGATTCTATTAGAGGGTGCTAAACCAGTGTACTTGGTCGTCTTAGTGCTAATATCTTTATGGTTTGCCTTCTACAGCTACTGGTCTATTGTGAAGAGGAGAGTTTTCAAAGCATATTAGCATTATGTGAAGGCTAATGAATAATAGCGTGAAGTAAGGGGTGAACTAGTGGTAAAGTGGATTATTGAGGTTAAGGGGTTAGTTAGGGAGTTTAATTGTAGAAGGGTACTTCATGATGCTTGAAGAATAATGCGAATCTTCTCAGTCCGTGAAA
>QMSF01000019.1 GCA_003649565.1 Thermoprotei archaeon
AAGGAAGAGGATTAGGAAATAAGTTCTTAGATGAAATGCGCAATGCTGATGGGATAATACTTGTTGTTGATGCCTCCGGATCAACAGATAGTGAGGGTAGACCTTGCCCGCCTGGAACTCATGATCCTATATCTGATGTTGAAATGATAGAGGAAGAGGTTGTGTTATGGGTTTTAGGAATGCTCAAAAAGGATTGGGCTAAGATTGTGAGGGTTGTAGAACATGGTAAATCGAGAAGCGATGAAGTATTAGCATCTCGATTAAGCGGATTAAAGATTTCAATTAAACACATTAGGAAAGCTCTTGAAGATTTAGATTTTACAAACAAAAAGCTTGGGAATTGGAATGAAGAGGATATGAAAAGATTTGTTAAGAGGCTCCTCAAGATAGCAAAGCCCTACATCATTGCTGCTAATAAATCCGATATGCCTGAAAGCATTGAGAATATTAAAAGACTTAAGGAAAAGTATGGTGATGAAAACGTCGTAGCATGTAGCGCTGAAGCTGAACTAGCTTTAAGAAAAGCAGCTGAAAAAGGTTTAATTGAGTATACCCCTGGTGATGGTTTATTTAAAATATTAGATGAAAAGAAATTGACAAGCCAACAGATCAAAGCCTTGGAAACAATAAAACAGCGCGTTCTAGACGTTTGGGGATCCACGGGAGTTCAAGAAGTATTAAATAGAATGTACTTTAGAAAACTCGAAGTAATTCCAGTCTATCCTGTTGCAAATCCAAATGATTTAACTGATGGAGAGGGAAATGTGCTTCCAGATGTATATCTTATTCCACGTGGAACAACAGCCAGAGAACTAGCTTACATGATACATACGGAGTTGGGCGACAGCTTCATTTACGCCATTGATGTAAGGAAAAAGACTAGGCTTGGAGAGGATACCGTTTTAAATGAGAATGACGTAGTATCTATTGTAGCTGCTAAGAAAGTGAAGAGGAAATAGTATGATCGAAATGGATATTGAAACGCTAAGAAGGAAATACCCTAATCTAGCTAGGGAGCTCGAAGAGAAAGCAATGTGCATTGAAGTTAGAGGATCGAGAACAAGTGATGAAGATTTTCAAGTCGGAATGCCGGATGCTGTTGATTATATAAGGCGATGTAAAAGCGTCCAAGAAGCTGAAGAAGTCATAAGTTATCTTGAGAGAACAAAACAAATCTCAAAGTTTAAGGCATCGGAATTAAGAGAGCAGCTTTATTCTCAAGGACTTGAAAGCTTTGGTTCACACAAAGAGTTCGGTTACTACATGAAGAAATACTATATGAAGAAAAAAGAGAAATCCACTTCGCATCTTAGCAACGCTTAAATTTCGATGATTTCTGTGAATAAAGTAACTAGCTTTAACTCTAGGTTAGGTGGGGGAGATGAAGGACAAAGCCTACGTATTATGGTTTGAAGAAATAGACAAAAATGATCTGCCATTAGTTGGCGGTAAAAGTGCTAATCTTGGAGAACTTACAAAGGCAGGTATACCGGTCCCCCCAGGATTTGCCGTAACCTCTTATGCTTATAAGGAGTTTATAGAGAAGACTGGGTTAAAAGAAAGGATAAATGAGTTATTAAAAGAGGTTGCAGGAAGTAATAAGCCTCAATTATTTGAAGAAATTAGCGCAAAGATAAGAAAGCTCATTGAAGAAAGCGATATGCCTGAAGACATAGCAATTGCCATTAAGGAGAACTACAGGAAATTATGCAAAAAGGTAGGAATAGAAAAAGTCTCAGTAGCTGTTCGAAGCTCGGCTACAGCTGAAGATCTGCCCGGTGCGAGCTTTGCGGGACAACAAGAGACATATCTTAATGTTGAAGGTGAAGGTGACGTTTTATTAAAAGTAAAGAAATGTTGGTCATCTCTTTTCACTCCGCGAGCAATATTTTATCGCCAAGAGAAAGGTATAGCGCATGATAAGGTTCTTATGAGCGTTATTGTACAGAAGATGGTAAATGCAAAGGCAGCAGGTGTGATGTTTACAATTCATCCTGTTACAGGAGAGGAGGACAAAATAGTTATTGAGGGTAGCTGGGGTTTAGGAGAAGCTGTTGTAAGCGGTTCTATAACACCTGACGTTTATGTTGTTGATAAGAGGACTCTTGAAGTAATAGATAAAAAGATAGCTGACAAGTCGTTTGAACTTATAAGAGATCCCTTAACAGGAGAAACCATTAAGAGAGAAGTTCCTGCTGAAAGAAGAAACATCCCCTGTTTAAGTGACGAGGAGATTAGAAAATTAGCTGAATTAGCCATTAAGATAGAACAACACTATAAATATCCTCAAGATATAGAATGGGCTATTGATCGCGACTTAAAGTTCCCTGACAATATTTTTATAGTTCAATCAAGACCTGAAACAGTCTGGTCATTAAAAGAGAAGAAAGCTCCTGAAAAAGTCGAGGCAACAGTGGAAAGAAAGATCGTCGTTAAAGGGCTACCTGCAAGCCCTGGTATTTGGGCTGGTAAAGCCAAAGTTGTTAAAAGCGTTGAAGAAGCTTCTAAGTTAATCGAGAAAGGTGATATATTGGTCACAGTGATGACTAATCCTGATTGGGTTCCATACATGAGGCTTGCAGGTGCAATAGTTACAGATGAAGGTGGCATAACGTGTCATGCAGCTATTGTAAGTCGTGAACTAGGGATTCCGGCAATAGTTGGTACTGGCAATGCAACTAAGGTTTTGGAGACTGGTAAAGAGTATACTGTTGATGCCACAACAGGAGTCGTATATGAAGGAAGAATAGAGGAACTAGCTGAGCGAAAAGTAGAAGAGAAACCTAAAATTGTTGGCGCACCAGCGGTTGCGCCCGAGTATATAATACCTACTGGAACGAAAATCTACATGAATTTAGGTGTGCCCGAGAAAATATCAGAATACGCAAATCTCCCATTTGATGGTATAGGTTTAATGCGTATAGAGTTCATAATGACAGCTCACATAGGAGAGCATCCTCTATACCTGATAGAGAAGGGAGAGGAGAATAAGTTCATTGAGAAGTTAGCTGAAGGAATAGCCACAGTAGCAAGACAAATCCAGCCTAGACCTGTCGTCGTTCGATTTAGCGACTTTAAGACTAATGAATATAGGGACTTAAAGGGCGGTGAGAAATATGAGCCTGATGAACGCAACCCAATGCTAGGCTATCGTGGTGTATCACGATACATAAGTCCTCAATACGAGAAAGCTTTCAGACTGGAGTGCAGGGCAATTAAGAAAGTTAGAGACGAATGGGGCTTAAAGAACGTATGGGTCATGCTACCCTTCGTGAGAACCACATGGGAATTGGAGAGAGCCTTGCAAATCATGAAAGAAGAGGGGCTTGAGAGAGGAAGAGATTTCAAAGTATGGGCTATGGCCGAAGTACCCAGCATAGTGCTTTTAGCTGACGAATTCTGCAAGTACGTTGATGGATTCAGCATAGGTAGTAACGATTTAACGCAACTGGTACTTGGAGTTGATAGGGATTCTGAGATTCTACCAAAACTCGATCCACGCTACTTCGATGAAAGAGATCCAGCTGTCTTAAGAGCTATAAGTCACCTAATTAAGGTCGCTCATAAGCATGGTGTAACCGTTAGCATATGTGGTCAAGGGCCGTCATATTTAGAGGACTTCGTAGAGTGGCTTGTAAGACAAGGCATCGATAGCATATCCGTTAACCCTGACGCTGTAATAAGAGTGCGCAAGCTCGTTGCACAAATCGAAAGAAAGATTATGCTTGAAAGTCTAGCAGAAATGAAAAGGAGACTAAAGAGAAAAAAGAGGTTATGATATTATCCTCCCTGAAACTCCATTAACTATCTATTATTGAAGCCATTTTCTCTTTATATTGCACTTCAAAGTAGTAGAAGGGCATATAAATTAACGCAAGCCTCGTTATTTCAAAGCCATTTTCCGCTATCTTCTTATAATTTGATGGTTGAGCTAGAACTTTTGCTTTTAGACTTTCTACGACTTTGTCTTTACTTACTGCTGGAGGATCAGGGCTTATAACGTAAATGCCTGACGCCTTCTCTTGGTACTTTTTTATCTCGTCAAGCGACTCGGCCTTTTTAACAGATCCATAAAATCTTCAATTCCCGTCACGCCATTTATGTAGGAATAACCTTCGTTATGAATGGCTGCTAGTCTATTGCCCCTTTTAGCTGGAAGAAGTTGTATTGCTGCTGGGCAGAAGGTCTTACCGCGGTGGGTATTGGTATTTTCTTTAAGAAGCCTAATTTGCTTTTTTCTTCTCGGGCTGTACTGGCGGTTGTTGCTGCTGTGGTTGAGCTTGCACAACATTTCGTACTTTCTTTACCTTCAAGATATACCGCTAGTGCATCAGGGTTTACTTGTACTGTGTATTCTGCTTCTCTTAAGAAGGCAGAAGTAGAAGCCCGTAACTATCCAGTAAGGTCTTACTTCAAGTCTTGCTGACATCACCTGAACTTCATGAGGAGCTGGCTTTTTGAATAAAGCACTAAAAGCTTAGTTTTATTTGTTTCACATACTTAAAAAGCTGTGGAGTATGGAATTGGTTCAAAGTAACCCAACTTCTCTTTTATGGTTGTTAAATCCCAACCGCTACCCCATTTAGACTCTTCGGATGCTAGTATTTTTCTCAAAGTCAGCTTCAGTGAGAGACGCGTATTTTTTATAGTTCTTGGCTCATGTTTTCACTAACAAGAGAACATGATAATTTGATAACAATAAGGGTAAATTAAGCTTTATTAAGAGGTCTTATGTTAAGAAGGCATTCCTTACGTAAGATCACAATATTTATTAGCTACTTTCAGAAAGTAGCATGTTAAGGTGGTTGGAACGTCCACTAAAAGAAAAAAGTATGAAGGACTTAATGTTTCAAACCATAGACATTGCATAATTTGTGGTAGTGTTGTCCCACCAGAAAGAGATCCACCTGTATGCGAGGGCTTATGTGAAGAAGAGCTTGCCAAGAGGCAGAAGCGCTCTAGAATGTTCAACATCGTGTGGTTAATTATGATATTTGGGCTTATAGCACTATTAATGTATAGCTTCTTCAGTGTGCCTATGCCGCCTTAACTTTAAACTCATTGCTCTCCAGCTTTACCGGCTATTTACTATAACTCTTATTTCGCAGGGCATTGGAAGCTTAGATGCAGCTCTTCGAGCAGCTTCTTTTGCTACATCTAGTTTATCTAATGGTACTTTTATCGTCGCAATAACGTCTCCTGCTTTGACCCTTGCAGCTGTGCCCACAGGATCCCCAAAAGCTAATCGCATGCCATCCTGAAGCCTATCGGCACCGGCAAAGGCCATCATCTTGTTCTCTCTCAGGACGTGATGCGGATAAGGATGTATCCTGAAGAAGAAGTTGTTTTCTCCAAGATTTGAAGACAAGTACTTACTGCAAATAACTCTCATCGCCTCAAGCGCATTATGTCTTATTTGTGCGTGCTCTTTTGCAACTAGCTGCACTGTTAAGGGAAAGTCAGCTTTGATGTTCCCCATTGTGAACTTAACTATTTTAGGCTGTGGAATACCGTGTATGTACTCCTTTCTCGTATAGGCTGGCCCTTTCACCATTCTATAGCAATGTGCTGGCCTTAGAGGCATAGATTGCACCTCTTTCCCCTATACAAGCGAGGATACCTTTTAGCTTTTCTCAGGAGAATTATTTTTTAATCTTAGATGCACTCTGTGGAGAAAGGCAAGCAACATATGCATTTCTTTCCTTGAAATAAGAGACTTGCCTAACAACCTTTTGAAGACCAAACATGCCTTTCCCCTCTTTTCTTGAGGAAATTCTATTAGATTCAAAATCTCCATAAAGTAATTTAATGCCACATCACGTAGCCTTTCGCTTGCTAATCTTATTTTGGGCTTTATGCGCATCTTCGATAGCTCGTATAGTATAATTGCTATCGCATGAGTAACGTTCATTACCGGATACTCGTCGCTCGCTGGTATGTTCACTACGATGTCACATAGGGAGAGCTCCTCATTCGTTAAGCCTATGTCTTCACGACCAAAAAGTAATGCTACTTTTCCTTTATATTTTAAGATTTCATGTAAATGCCAAGGTGGCACAACAGTTCTTAAGACATTTCTTGGTCCAGCTAATTTGCCTGTAGTGCCTATCTTTAAGTCAAATCCCTTTATCGCCTCTTCAATATTGTTTACAATTGACAACGAATCTAAAATGTCTACAGCCTTTACGGCAAACATTCTAGCTACGTCTGAAATGGGAGTACGAGGTCTCACAATACATAGATCCTTAAATCCAAAATTCTTCATGACCCTGCATGTTAAACCTATATTTATTTCATATAATGGCTCCACTAGAACTACTCTAATATGAGGCATTTCTTCTAGCCTCCACTAAGAAGAGCTCTTCAAACCAAAATCTCTTCTTGGCTATAACGCTGACCTTAAAGCCCATTGATGTAAGATTGGAAATTAAGGTGTCATACTTTGAAAGCGACGAAGCTATGAAGTACAGTCTCCCGTTTTCCGCTAATAATTCATCAATGTTTTTAATTACTCGTAGTGTTAACGATATACCATTCGGCCCTCCATTCCACAAGGGTTCGTCAATGCCTGGATTGCCTGTTGATGGTAAGTAAGGAGGGTTCATCACTATAACATCGAATTCACAGCGATGTCTAAACGATAAGATGGTATCAGCACATACAAATTGAACTCTCTCTAGGACATTGTTTATCTTTGCATTAAGCAGAGCATTGCGAACTGCTTTTTTACTAATATCTACTCCTATGACGTAGCAGCCATCAAGTGCATATTTTATCGCAAGTATACCTGTGCCTGTTCCAATATCGAGCACAAATTCCTTGCCATTAAGCTTTACGTTGTCTAGTACTAGAAAAGTATCATCTGAAGGGGGATATACGCCATTCCAGACATAGATTATCATATCGTCAAAATGCAGCTTCACATTATCCTCACCTTAACTTTCAACATATTCTCTTATTATATTGGATATCTCGGCTAGCTCTGATGGATGTAAATCCTTTACTCTCATTGTCATGTATTTCTCAAGTCTCTTATCTTTATAAACCATGTTGCTGACCTTTACATTTAACAGCTTCGTTAATGAGACTTGTAATGCTCTTCTTAAAATCTTATTTCGCTGTGTAAAGAGAGCTCTTACAACGTCGAGGTGAAAATCTAAGTCGTTGATTTTATATGGTGGTTCATATCGTTCAAGCCTTATTACTGCCGAGTCTACTTCAGGTTCTGGATAAAAGTTGTTCCTTTTTATTATTGTTAGGAAGGTTGATTTGAAGAAAGCGTTTAAGGAGACTGTTAATCTACCGTAATCTTTGGTTCCCGGTTTTGAGGTTATTCTTAAAGCTAGTTCTTTTTGCAGTGTTAAGATTGCTCTATTAAATGTACATTCTCGTGCTAACTTGAAGAGTATGGGAGTTGCTATGCTATAAGGAATATTTGAGACGACCACATCAACAGATGGAGGTTTTAGCTTTAAGAAGTCAGCTTCTATAACAATCACATTACTATAATCTTTAAGGATTTCTTCACGTAATATTCTGCTAAGAAGAGGATCTACTTCAATAGCATAAACCGTTTTTGCTTTAAGAGCTAGGGGTTCTGTCAAAGCGCCAAGGCCAGCTCCTATTTCTAAAACCGTGAGACCATCAACTTCTGAGAGTTCGACTATATGCTTTGCAATCCTATCATTAATTAAAAAGGATTGTCCTAACTCCTTTTTTGGCGTTATGGAGTACTTCTTCATGAGGTTAAGCGTTCGCTCGCACAAGTTCATATCTCATCATTCTTTAGAGACCGGGGGTACAGTGAATAGGTAGTATCGCTCATTACCTTTTAACTCTGTTAAGATTCTTTCAGTTAATATTCCAATGATGTTGCTGATGCCTGTTCGCTTTTCAAAATCCTCATAGCTTTTAAATGGTTCTTTCTCCCTTTCCTTTATTATAAGCCACATGGTTTTCTTGCCTATCCTAGGTAATAGCTCTAGTGAATGCATTTTTGTTGTTAATGGCGGAGCGTTATTTAGGAAATCGACGAATCTATTTTCGTGTTCTTTTACTATTTTCTCTACTATTTTTGGTAATTCATCCTTCGCGAAGGCCGTTAAATCCTCATAATTCAGTCTTCGGACTATTCTATCTATTTTTTCTCTAAAGCCCTTGCCTATAAAGACCTTTTCTCCTGGAGATAGCGAGGCATAAGGTTTGGGCACAAGTTCTAAAAGCATGAAGAAGTCTTCGCCTATAGCTTGCGCTATGGGTTTACGCATGAATTGAGGACGTGTTTCTCTGAGGTATCCTCGAGGGAAAAAGTCTAAGATATAAGGGTATTCTTCAAATTTCCTCTTACTTTTAACTAACAAGATTGAACACCTGTTTGCGTAAAGCTATAGGTTATTCCACATAGTTTTTTATGATTTCAAGCATTTTCTCTAAGTCTTCAGTTAAGAAGACCTTGCTTTCTTTAGCCAATAGGGTTCTTAATTCTTGAATAGTTTGTGGCATGATATTTGCTATTTGAGTAGCAGTGACTCTTGAAATTTTAAAGTTTGCAATTAATTCTTCGATAAGCTTCTCAGTTTTATCTGAAGGTAATTTTGAGAATTTAGAGGCGTGATATAGAGCCGATAATTGATATGATTCTAATGGTGCACGCTTTTGTCTGGCCTCTAATAGTTCACGTGCTACTGACAGGGGTATCTCTTTGATCCTTATTACCTTCATTTTCAAGCCCTCACGTAACTCTAGAATTCAGGTATGAATTATCTCCTCAGGGATAATATATTTATAGCTTTTAGGAGAGTTCTCGTTAGCAAGGTTTTAAAACAAGTTTGGAAAGGTAAAAGCGAATCGAGGGAAAAGGTATGAGGAGATCAAAGGGGTTGAGGAGTAGAGGTCGAAGTCTACTCTCAAAACACCCGCGTAAGCGTGGCATGAAGGGGCTAAGTTATTTATTGATTGATTACAAAATAGGAGATAGAGTAAGCTTCGATATAGAACCTTCACGCATTGAAACTGCACCACATAGGCGATATCAGGGTCTTACAGGAGTAATTATAGGTAAGAGGGGGAGAGCCTATATCGTTGAGACATGGCTTGGCAACAAACGCAAGATAATTATTACAACTCCAGAGCACATAAAACCCTTGCAGAGCGGGTAATCAACTTTCAACGTCAATAACATCAAGCTCAAGAACTTTAAGTGGAACCCCCAAAAACTCTTGAAAACTTGGGGTAGTCCTACCATTATCTCCATGTATGAGCTCTTTTACATATAAACCTCCTTGACATCTTATTATTGCTTCAAAAGTCTTGTCCTTCAGGCCTGTTATTTTCACTTCATACACCTTCTTAAGACGCATTCTATC
>QMSF01000020.1 GCA_003649565.1 Thermoprotei archaeon
GATTTAGGGCTTGGATTTGAAGCTAAGGAAAATGCTAACTTACAACCCAATGCCGAAACAGCGCATAAGAAAAAAGCCGATAAACTCTCAAAAGAAGAGTACCTCTTGCTTCTCCATCCAAAAGTTGGAGATGCACATCTCAAAGGCGATATTCACATACATGACCTTGAATACTTCGGTGTAAGACCCTTCTGTCAAGACTGGGACTTAAGGTACTTCTTCTATTACGGCTTAATGCCTGACGGTACTGGCTTAAAGACCAGCGTTGCAGGACCAGCCATGCACCCCGAGGTTGCTATACTTCATAGCGTTAAGGTTCTAGCAGCAGCTCAGACGAATTTCGCTGGGGGGCAGGGCTTTTACAATTATAATGTCTTTATAGCACCATACTTAAGGGGGTTAAGTTACAAGCAGATTAAGCAATTAGCTCAAATGATGTTTTATGAATTAACACAAGCTTATGTCGCAAGAGGGGGACAACTCGTATTTTCAAATATACAATTAACTCCTACTGTACCTGAGATATGGAAAGACAAGCCTATTGTCATGAGGGGCAAAGTTGGGCCTGAGACTTATGGAGACTTTGAGGAAGAGGCCGAACTATTCTTTAGAGCGATATACGAAGTAGCTCTTAAAGGCGATTATTGGGGCAAGCCCTTCAACTTCCCGAAGCTCGAAGGCTACCTGACGCCCGAAAGTTTAAGTGATGAGTTTTATGAAGATTGGCTGCTGGTACATAAAGTCGTTGCCAAGTATGGAACTCCATACTTTGACAATGCTATTCCGCCATACAGAGGATACGGCAAAGGTGTTTCATGTTATCAATGCTGTGCCTACACATTTACAGAGACGCCTGAAAGCGATCCAGACTTCTATGATAAAATGTATTTTGTAGATGGAAAGCACTTCAGCATGGGGGCTTGGCAAGTCGTTACAATAAACCTTCCAAGGCTTGCTTACCAAGCAAATGGTAATGACGACTTGTTATTGGAGAAGGCGTTCGAAATGATGGATCTTTGCATAGAGGTGTTCAAAGCTAAGAAAAAGTGGATGGATAACATGATTCAATACAATAAGCTTCCATTTGCAACTCAAAGACCCCTTGATCCTAAGACTGGCAGAAGAGGGCCGCCAGCAGTTGATTTTAATGAGCTCGTTTACACTATAGGCATTGTTGGCGGAAACGAGATGGTTCAATGGCATACTGGCTATCAGCTTCATGAACATGAAACAGCTGTTAGATTACTAGTAAAAGTCCTCATAGAGATGAAGAAGTACAAAGATGAGTTGGAGAGAAAGCACGACATGAAACTAGCTCTTGCCAGAACACCTGCTGAAAGCTGTGCTCAAAGACTTGCTGTTAGCGATCTTGTGTCACCACACTTTAGAGACAAAGCTATAAGGGTAGTTAAAGGAGATGTCGACACAGCCCTAAAGATGCTTAAAGAGGGCGTTCGTGATGTTCCTGTCTACTACACTAATGGCACTCACGTACATGTAGGGGCACCAATAACATTAGCTGAAAGATTAAACATAGAGCACAAGTTCTTCCCGCTCTTGAGCGGAGGAAACATATTCCACATATGGATGGGTGAAGCATACCCAGATCCTGAGGCTCTATTCAAGCTTACATGGAAAATCGCTAAAACAACACAAGTAGGCTATTTCGCTTACACCAAAGACCTAACAATATGCGAAGACTGTGGCAGTGTTGATGGCGGACTTCTCGAAAGATGTCCTCGATGCAATTCAGCAAACGTTAGATATTGGAGTAGAGTAACTGGCTACTATCAAGAAGTTTCAGGATGGAATGAAGCCAAGAAGAAAGAGCTTAGAGAAAGGTATAGAGTGGGTATACCATCACTTTAATCATATCATTTCATTTTAAGTGGTTCTTTATTAAGGCCTCTATCTGTTTTTCAGGCACTAGTCCTACAATGCGGTCAACTTCAACTCCTTTAACAAATAATATTAATGTTGGTATTGCCATTATTCCATATTGCATGGCAATATCGGGGCATTCATCTACATTTACCTTGGCGAACACTATCTTATCAGAATACCTTTCGGCTAACCTATCAATAATTGGAGCTAGCATTCTACATGGAGCACACCATTCAGCCCAAAAGTCAACGAGGATTGGACGACTTTCATTTTTGAGAAGCTCTTTGAAAGATCCTGAATTTAAATGAAGAACGCCAGTTGGATTTCTTTTTTGTGAAGCTCTATTCATTAATTTCTTCATCTTTTTCATTTTTAAATGCTCAAGTTCAGAGTCGAACTCTTCAGTCATTTATGTCAACCTCTCATTCTTGAGAGCTGGAGTTATTATTCAGCTTTTCGCAGAGTTTATTGTAAAAGAATATCTCATTTCAATAGGAGGCCAAAGAGTATTGAGAATAGCGGTTGTACATGATGCTAAAAAACCTGATCTACCATCAAAAGAGCTATTACAAGCCATTAGAGATAGAGGTCTAGAGCCAGTGTTTCTAAGGATATCAGGTTTATCGGCATCATTTAATGGTGAAATAGCACTATTCTATGGTAGACGAAGAATATCAAATCTTAGCGGAGCTATTATTAGATCTCTTGGTAGCGTCACTAGTGTTGAACAATACGTTAGAAGATTAGCTCTTTTAAAGAATATGGAGCAAACAGGGGTTATTGTAATGAATCCTGTTGATGGATTGGCTCTTGCACGAGATAAGTACGCTGCCTTAACAGCACTTTCAAGAGCTGGACTACAAGTACCTAAGACGCTAGTAACCGAGGATATCGGTCTTGCTTACGACTTCGTTAAGAATGTAGGGAAAGCCGTTATAAAGCCTTTAATAGGCTCTCGAGGTTATGGTTCGGTGCTTGTCGATAATCCTGAAGTAGCCTTTAGAATATTTAAGACATTAGCCAGTTTTAACCAAGTGATCTATGTCCAAGAATATGTCGATAAGAAAGCTCATGACATACGAGTTTTTGTCGTTGATAATAAAGTCTTAGCTTCCATACAACGTTTTTCTACAAAGCCTGACGAATGGCGAACTAATATAGCTCAAGGTGGAAAGGCTAAAGCATACAATCCGCCTGAGGAGGTTAAGGAAATGGCCATCAAGGCCTGTGAAGTTTTGGGTTTATGGTATGCCGGAGTCGATATAGCTGAAGACCGTGAAAAAGGTTATGTTATATTTGAAGTTAATGCAGCTCCAGATTGGCAAGGTCTTGTAGAGGCCACTGGTGTACGACCAGCCAAAGCAATAGTCGATCTTATGGTTAAGAAAAGCAGAAGTTAATGAGAAACTTCTAAGACGTTCTTATTAATCTCGAAAAAGTGAGGGCCCCATTTAAATATAGACATTATCTTTTGAGCTTGAGAAGTAAAGCCTAGTATGTAAAGCGAGGCTGCTAAAGCTTCAGCTGTAGAGAGAATATGAGGATTCCCAAAGTTTATTGGGTTCACAGCAATTAGCTTAGGCAATCTCCGATGTATGCCTCTCAATCTCACCTTGCTAAAGAAATCTTGAGCAGTCTTCCATGAACAGTCTATTGCTATTATGCCGCGTGCAATAGCAATTTCTCTGTCTTTAGCGGATAGCACCTCCACAGCCATAGGATTCAGGATTATACATTTACGAGGCAACTCTTTCACTTTATAAATGGGCTTTACAAGGCCAAATTTAACCAATTTACTAGCTGTGCATCTACGTGGATCGCATTCTCCGGCCATGTAGACATAGAGGTTGATCTCATCTTGAGGTTCTTGCATCAATATATCACCTTCCAATTAAAGACATATAAAGCGTACCTCAATCGCTATTTCTATGAGGGGGAAATCCATGTCAACAGTATTCAAATTTCTGACCTTGGATGACGTTGACCTCAAGGATAAAAGAGTGCTAGTGAGGGTCGATATAAACTCCCCTATAGGGCCTAATGGTGAGATACTCGATGAAAATAGAATAAAAGAAGCTAGCATAACGCTGAGAGAGCTACAAGATAGCAAGGTAGTAGTAATGTCGCATCAAGGGAGGCCAGGTAAAAGCGACTTTGTATCATTAGAAAAGCATGCTCCTATCCTTGAAAAGCATGTTGGAAGACCTGTAAAGTTCATAGATGATTTAATGGGGCCTGCAGCTAGAAATGAGATATCTAGATTAAAAAATGGGGATATTCTCCTTCTCGAAAATACTAGAATGTACTCTGAAGAAACCATAGAGGCTCCTATTGAAGAGTGTGCAAAGACGTTTCTCGTGAAAAAGCTAAGTCCTTTATTCGATGTATTCGTTAACGATGCATTTCCAGCGGCTCATAGATCTCAACCATCACTCGTTGGATTTGCCTACGTCCTACCATCATTAGCCGGCAGATTAGTGGAAAAAGAGCTGAAAGCTCTTAATGAGCTTATACCAAAGCTCAAGAGGCCTATAATCTACATACTTGGAGGAGCAAAGGTAGGAGATAGATTAGAAGTCATCGAAACACTGGCGAAAACAGGGCTTGTCGATAAAATTGTTGTTGGAGGACTTTTAGCACCAGTCTTTCTTGAAGCTAAAGGTGTTAAGCTGTCAAACAATAACGTAAAGAAGGGCAAGGAATTCGGAGGATACGTTGAAAGAGCTAGAAAACTATTACAATGGAGAGAGGACATCTTCTTATTACCAGTCGATGTAGCTATTGATAAGGACGGAGAGAGAGTGGAGTGCTCAGTAAACAGTATTCCTCAGGATTACAGAATTAAAGACGTAGGATTGGAGACGGCTGAAATCATTGCCAGCGAAGTGTTAAGAGCTGGAAGCATTATAGCTAATGGTCCCTTGGGAGTCTTTGAAGAAGAGGCATTTGCGAGGTCAACCATGGAGGTTTTAAAAGCTGTTGCTAAAAGTAATGCTATTACTATCATTAGTGGCGGCCACCTGACAACAGCTCTTCGTAAACTTGGCGTGGAAGATAAAGTCACTTATACGAGCACAGCAGGCGGAGCTTTACTTCACCTGCTCGCTGGCAAGAGGCTGCCGATAGTTGAGGCTTTAGAAATAGGGAAGATAAATGCAGAAAAGCTAAAATTGACTAAGTAGCTGAAAGACGTGAGGGGGATGAGGAGTGGCAAAGTCTAAGGTGAGAGTTCTCGTCAATGGTTATGGTGTAATAGGTAAGAGAGTAGCTGATGCTGTTGCTAAACAAGATGACATGGAGTTAGTAGGCGTTTCAGATGTTGTTGCCGATTGGAGAGTAAAAATGGCTGTAAAGAAGGGATATAAGGTCTATTGCTCGTCACCTGATAGACTTGAGCATATGAAGAAAGGAGGCATAGAGGTTGAGGGATTGCTAACTGACGTCATTAAGGACGTTGACGTGGTTGTTGATTGCACGCCAGCTAAAATAGGCGCTAAAAACAAGGAAATTTACGTTAAGTATGGTGTTAAAGCGCTATTTGAAGGCGGTGAAGCCCACGAAACAGCCGGAGTATCATTCGTAGCAACATGTAACTATGATGAGAGCCTAGGAAAACAGTTTACGAGAGTTGTTAGCTGTAACACCACAGCTTTGTGTAGAGTGCTTAATGCGATAAATAAGGCATATGGCATAGCAAAGGCGAGAGCAGTCATAGTGAGAAGAGCTTGTGATGTATGGGAGTCTCATAAATCCGGTGTAATAAATACTATAGTCCCAGAATTGCACGTGCCTTCACATCACGGTCCTGATGTAAAAACAGTACTTCACGACATAGACATAGTGACCGTTGCTGCTAAGGGATCCCACAACTTATATCACATGCACTTCTGCATTATCGAGGCGAAAACTACGCCGACAAGAGAAGGAGTAGTTAAAGCTCTCGAAGAAGAACCTAGGGTAGTTCTCGTAAGCGGTCGTGATGGCGTAGAAGCATTAAACTCCATAGTGGAATTGGCCAGAGATCTTGGGAGACCTCGAGGGGATCTCTACGAGATACCTGTATGGGAGGATAGCATTGCCGTAAATGGCAATGAGATATATCTCATGTGGGCAACACCTAATGAGTCAAACGTTATACCAGACAATATCGACGCTATCAGAGCTTTAACAGAACTAGAAAAAGATTGGAGGGCTTCAGTAAGCAAGACGGACAAAAACCTAGGAGTATTGAGTAAGCTCTATTGACCTTCTATTCTCCTCCGTTTCTTTAAATAATTGACTAATCCTCCTTCTTTTAGGATTTCCATGATCATATCGGGTAATGGTGCTGCTTTGAAAGCCATATTTTTAGTTAAATTTTTGACCGTTCCTTGGAGCAAGTCTATCTCTAGTAGGTCCCCTTCATCTGTTTTCTCTGAAATACCCTTGACTTCAAGAACTGGTAGTCCTATGTTTATTGCATTTCTGAAGAAGATTCTTGCAAAGCTTTCAGCTACAATGGCTGCTATGCCAGCTGCCTTGATTGCTAATGGTGCCTGTTCTCTGCTTGATCCACAGCCAAAGTTTTTGCCTGCTACTATTATGTCTCCAGGCTTGACCTTCCTAGCAAAGTCTGGATCTATACCCTCCATGACGTGTTGGGCTAGCTCTTTTGGATCTAGCGTTCTTGCCTTATATTTGAAGGGTATTATGACGTCGGTATCTATGTTATCTCCAAACTTCCAAACTCTACCCTTAATGATGCTCATAGAAAATCCCTCGGATCTGTTATAACACCCTTTATAGCTGATGCTGCAACTGTTGCAGGAGAAGCTAAATAAACTTTAGATGTTGGATGCCCCATTCTACCAACAAAGTTTCTATTACTAGATGCTATGGCCACTTCACCCTCACCTAGAATTCCCAAATGTGTACCTACACATGCGCCACATGTAGGATTTGTTATAACTGCACCAGCTTCGAATAATATCTCTAATATGCCAAGTTTTAGGGCTTCGTAGTAGACTTTTCTTGATGCAGGGGTTATTATGAGCCTTACGTGTTCTTTGACTTTCCTACCTCGCAAAATCTTTGCTGCTTCAATAAGATCTTCAAGTCGTCCATTTGTACAGCTGCCTATAAAGGCTTGATCGATTGGAGTACCTTCAACTTCAGTTACAGCTTTAACATTATCTACTCTGCTTGGAGCAGCCACCATAGGCTCAAGCTTAGAGCATTCAATGTGTATCTCATCTTCTATCTCTGCTTTTCGCCCTGACTTAACTATGATCATAGGACTCCTATTAACCTCCTTGAGGTAGCTTTCTGTAATAGCGTCGTACTCAACTACGGCATTTTTTGCTCCTGCTTCCATGCTCATATTACATAGCGTCGCTCTTGATGCTATTGAAAGCTTTGAAACAACATCTCCCTTCCATTCAACAGACTTGTAATTTGCGCCATCAGCACCCACTTGTCCTATAAAACTTAAGGCTATGTCCTTTGCATAGACGCCCTTCGGCAAGTCGCCATCTACGTAAACCCTTATTGTTGAAGGAACTTTAAGCCATATTTTGCCTTCAAGCCATACAGCCGCTAACTCCGTGCTTCCTATACCAGTGGTAAAGGCTCCGAGTGCTCCATGAGTTGTCGTGTGAGAATCCGCGCCTACTATTAGCATACCTGGTGCTGCGTAGTCCTCCAGTATTATCTGATGTATGATGCTTCCTTCAACAAGCTTTACTCCTTGCTCTTGAGCGAAGACGCGCATTAATTTGTGCAAATCAGATATTTGTGATGAACCAGATGGATACGTATGGTCGATGACCAGCAACACTTTACTTGGATCCCAAACCTTGGTTCCGCCCATTTCTCTAAAGACTTTTATTGCTAGAGGTGAGGTACCATCTTGGCCAGCAGCTAAGTCTACTGAGACTATGGCTATGTCCCCTGATCTTTTGACTTCTTTTTGCTCTATTTGCTTTATTGTAAGCATTTTTTCAGCAAAGGTCAAACTTTCATCGTGGATTATTTCAGTCAAATTCATGGTTGAGATCGCCTCTTAATAGTAATAAGCTTGTATTAATTCCAATGTCGATTAGTATTTAAATATTGAAGCTTTAGAAAAGCCAATTGACTTGGTATGCTCTGTTGGGTCAGCTCGTCGCGAGCTCTTCATGATTCAGTAGCCTGGGACGGCTTCTTCATCCCCACTTCCAATTCACTCCAGTAAGATTTAAGTTTTTCAGCTATTTCCTTAGTTAGTATCCTCGCCTTCTTTAGGGTACCAGTAGATTTCGCAATATGTATTGATGCTGATTCACCATCGATGCTATCTAGAAGGGCTAATGCCGCTCTTATGATAGTCACCGCGTTATGCGGGCATCTTATAATGCCTAACTTGTTATGTTCATCATACATAATCAATTTAAAGGGAGCTCTTGAAAGACCTTGAACTCCTAAGAAAGACCTTAAATGCTTCTTTAACGCGTTTTTTATGCTTTCAATCCTTGGATTTGAAGGTGTATGAAGGTGAAATATGAGGTAGCGCCATCTAATGTCCTTTACCATTCATTTACCACCTTGACTCCAGGTTGTACATATCTTGGACTAAGCTTCTCTCTATTCACTTGAACAAGTTTCATAGGTGTTATGGAAACAGCATTTTTAGCTAAAGGATCATCATCTATAATTATAGACGCTAATGCTGAGAGCTCTCGAGGAGCTCTCATATCTATAATTTTTGAGGAGCCTGATGAAAAGATTATTGGTATTCCCTTTTTCTTAGCATTACCAAGAGCGCGTCTATAATTCCATAGTATTCTTGCTTGCTTGTCAGAGGATTCATGCAGTAGGTCTGAAAGATTTACTTCTACATAGTGACCGCTTTCAATTAATAGGCTCACCTGCCCTTCATCGAATATCGAAAGCATGTTTTCAGGGTTATAGAAAGTTATATCGACTCTACGATCTCTAGCTGCGATTCTTGCAATAGCTACATTATGGCAATAAACAGCTATGATCTCAATTTTGCGTCTAAATTTTCTTAAATAAAACTTTAAATCGTTTGGATTTGATGGTCTTAAATCAAGTCTAAAAGCTATATCTAAGCCCAAGTTATCTCCCAACTTTTTAAGTGGCTCAAGAAGCTTCAGCTTATGAAATGATTCAACGGATAGGGCTATAAGAGAAAAGCCGAGATGTCTTGCCATCTTGATGAGTAGTTCTGGCGGATCTCCCTCATCAGTTATTTTGATGTGAAGATCTGCATAACGTCTTTTTGGCATGTCTCTAACCCTGTTTAAAAACCTACAAATTCTTTAAAAGATCTCTTATGGCGTCTTTTGACCCCTTAAAGCTAAATCTGACTTTTATCACATCATCACCTGAAGAAAGCCTGCAAAAACCTAGGAAGGCGTCTTGCTTGTCCAATCTCATGTAGAATTTCATCTTTTCATCTATATGAAGA
>QMSF01000021.1 GCA_003649565.1 Thermoprotei archaeon
CCATGATACTATACGGTTATAGAGACGTTAGAGAGCTTGTATACCCCCAATTTTACGGTAAATGGTCTTTGAGCGACTATGAAATAGCAAGACAGATATCTCTTCAACATAAACCTTTAACTCAAGCTGGCTGGGAACTTGCTCAATCAATAGTCAAAGGCATAGAAAAATACGCTGACGTTTCAAGTCCATGTGAATTCAAAGTTTATGAAGGAATTCTGCTAAATAAGCATGTTGAAGTCTACGTCTATGAGAAGGATCCCGGTGTTAAGCTTGCAGGTCCAGCGGCTTTCAATGAGATAGTTGTATACAATGGTAACATCTTGGGAATACCCCCGACTCAATCAATAAGTGACCCATTAGTTGAAGAAGCTAAGTCCAAAGGCTATAGGACTGGGATAAGGTATGTAGATGCCTTCGCAGCATTAGCTGCATCGAGAGTAGAAGCTGCATGCCTAGCTGGCGCAGAGGAGATAGACATCAGAGTTAGAATAGTAAAGTTGCCAAGCGACATCAACATTGAGATAAGTGATGTAGCTAGAAGATTCATAACTGAAAACAAGAAGATCATAGACGTGAGAGGTCCGGTGTTTCTGGCAGTTAAGGCAAGGTTGTCTTAGGATAGTGACTTTAAATGCGACGTAAATTGCCAAGCAACTTTTCATTAGAGAAAGCTGAGCAAGCTCAGAGAATTCTAGCGCTTAAGGTTAAGACTTATGATGAATTTGAAAAGCCCATAAGGCTTGTTGGAGGCGCTGATGTGGCTTGGAAAGGGGATATAGCCATAGGATGCATAACTATTCATGAGTATCCATCATTGACATTCCTAGAAAAGTCAATAGCAAAAGTTGAATCAACTTTTCCCTATATACCCACCTTTTTGTCCTTCAGGGAGATCAAGCCGTTAATGGCAGCCTTAACCAAAATAACCACTAAACCAACAATTCTCTTCGTTAATGGGCAAGGCTTAGCTCATCCGAGAAGGCTAGGCTTAGCATCTCACCTAGGTGTTGTAGCTGATATCCCAACTATAGGCGTTGCTCAAAAAGTGCTCTATGGCAAACCCAAAGCGGCCTTAACCGGAATAGGTTACGTCGAGCTTATTGATGAGATTAACGAAAATGAGGTTATAGGTTACCTCTATAAGAGCGATAAGCGTTTTAACCCCATATGCATAAGCATAGGCCATAGAGTAAGCTTAGAAACCGCTTTAAAGCTAACAATCTCCTGCATTAAAAGAGGAATTAAACTTCCTCTACCGCTGTACTCAGCTCATGTAGAAGCAACCAAGGAGGCGAGAAAGCTAAATGTCTCTCAATCTAGACAGTAAAAACATCGATTTAGCAAGCATAGATCCAGATTTATGGTTCACACTACTTCACTTAGCTAGGCGAGGCGGCTTAAGAAAAGGCGTTTTCATAAGCACCCCCGAATTAGCTAAAGACTTAGGAACTTCACAGCAAACAGCATCGCGAAGAATACTAGAACTTGAAGCTAAAGGTTACATTAAAAGAAGCGTTACAAGAAAAGGGCAAATAGTAGTCATAACTGAGAAGGGCGCAGACTTACTTAGAGCAGTTTACGTGGCGCTTCATGATTCAATTAGTGAAGCGCTAAAGAGCATCGTGATAACTGGCGAAGTTTTCACGGGCTTGGGTGAAGGAGCGTACTACGTAAGCCTTAATGGATATCGATTGCAAATAAAGGAAAAACTGGGTTTTGATCCTTATCCAGGCACATTAAACCTCAAGCTAACAGAGCCATCAGACCTCTACTTTAGAGAATTGCTAAACCATAGAGCTGGAATACTAATTAAAGGGTTCAGCAATGGCAAGAGGACCTATGGATCAGCCAAGGCGTTTAAAGCAAAAGTTAAGGACATAGATGCAGCTGTGCTGCTAATAGAGAGAACGCATTATGGGATAGACATACTAGAGGTAATAGCGCCAGTTAATCTACGCCAAGCATTAGGGCTGAGAGATGGAGATAGAGTTTCAGTTGAAGTACAATTAACTTAACCTTAACATTTCATTGATTAAGCTTAATAGAACGGCTACATAGCTTTATACTGGGCACGGCGGGTAGGCCCGGGGGGCTCGGCCTCCCCTGTAACCGCAAACGGCCGATATGGCGGGGGCAGTAACCCCGGCAAGCGGCTTGGGGTGCTTGGGGTCCCTCCAGCTCCGAGCTATGATGCTCCGCCCCATGGAGGCGCCGTAGGGGATAGCTCCCCCGTAGGGGGGATGCGAATCCCTTCACCGGCCGAACCAGGTTAGGCCCGGGAGGGAGCGGCCTTAAGGCCGGGCGGCGTCGTTCATGGGTTAACGGGGCTGAGCAAGGAGCTGGATGAGGAGCCCAAGCAGCCCAAGCTCATTGCCGGGGGGCCGCCGTGCCCACTAAACTTAAGCGATTAGCTTTAAAGGCTGTATAAGCTCGTTTTAAGCTTGGAGTGTGATCTATTGGAACAAGTAATCATAGGCCTCATAGCCTTCCTAGCAATATGGGGCATAATAGCATTGCTATATAGACAATTAGGTCTAAGTAGATACGGCTTTTCTCTAAAACCCTTCATACTAATTGTCAGATCAAAGAGGATTGCCAAAAAACTCGAGACAGTGGGTATATCCATATCAAAGCCATGGAAGCTCTTCATGAATCTCGGAGTAGTCCTCTCTGGAGGGCTCATGGCTTTCGCCTTCTACATACTCATATCAAATCTAATCGTTAGATTAACCACTACAACTCAAGCAGGACTCTACGTGATCATACCAGGACTCACCATTGGATGGCATGTAGTGCCATACTTCGTTCTCGCCGCAGCTATAACGATAATAATACACGAAGCATTTCACGCAATATCCTTTGGAAGCGAAAGAGTACCAATCAAGAGCTTTGGCGTTTTCTTTGCAGTAATACTACCTGGCGGTCTAGTAGAAGCGGATAATGAAGCCTTCAACTCCAGCAAGCCACTATCAAAAATGAGAATCTACGCTTCAGGCTCATTTTCAAACTTCATAGTCTTCCTCTTGGCTGTAGGCCTCATAGCCTTAACGGTGTCATCAACACCTAATGGCGTATTAGTATTTGACACTCTTGAAGGTTATCCAGCTCATGGAGTATTAAAGAGCTGGGACGTCATAATATCAATTAATGGCCACAGAGTGTACAATGTAAACGACTTAGACAAAGTGTTGAGCAGGATACCTCCTGGAACGAGGATAAATATTGAAGTTTTAAGAGGTGATGACTACATAACGGTATCGCTGATAACAGCATCAAATCCATCAAACAAATCAAAATCATTCATGGGAGTCGATATATCGAACTATTATCCATCGACAATACCTTGGCTTAAGGGACAAGCATATTGGCACTGGGTTTCAAGCCTATATTGGCTTAGACTCGTATCATTCAGCGTGGCAATAATAAACATGTTGCCAATACCCCTTTTAGATGGCTCAGGCTTCATAAAATCACTTCTTGAGGGATTACTAAAGAATAGAAAACGCGCAAACGACTTAATAGTAAACTTGCTAGGCTCCATATCGCTCTTTCTGTTACTAGCTAATATAATGGTTCCAGTAATGAGGCCCTAAGGGTGATAAAGCCATGCAATGCGTAAAGTGCGGTGCAAAAGCCGTCTATTACTCTATGCATTCAGGTCATTACTTCTGCGCTAAATGCTTCATAAAGAGCATTGAAAACAGAGTGCGAACAACGATAAATCGATATAAGCTCTTTGACCCTAAAGACCGCATAGTAATAGCCATATCTGGAGGCAAGGACAGCCAAGTGCTAGCAGCAATACTAGCAAAAATAGAGAAGAAGTTCCCTGAAGTAACGCTCATGGCCTTAACAGTTGATGAAGGCGTACCAGGCTATAGAGACTTCGGATTAAGGAGATGTAAGGGGCTATGCGATGAGCTTGGCATACCGCTAACCACAACCTCATTTAAAGAGCTCTTTGGCTACTCCCTGCCAGAAATAGTTTCATTAGCGGAGAAAAAGGGATTAGAGCTTAAAGCATGCACATTTTGTGGCATATTGAGAAGAAGAGCCATAAACATAAAGGCTAAGGAGCTCGGCGCAACAAAAGTAGCAACAGGGCACAACTTAGACGATGAGGCCCAGACGGCGTTGATGAACTTGCTGAGAGGCGATGCACTAAGATTATTGCGCTTAGGACCAAGACCGATAGAGGAATTTCCAGGCTTTGTCCCGAGAGTAAAACCCCTTCGATACATACCTGAAAAAGAAATAACACTATACGCATACTTCAAGGGTTATCCTCTCTATGAGGTTGAATGTCCATATGTTAGAGCGTCAATGAGAGATGAGCTCCGCTTTATACTGAACGAGATCGAAGCAAGACATCCTGGAACAAAATACGCCATAGTAAGAGCTGCAGACAAGCTAGCAACAATAGGCGCAAACCTAAAGATTCGAGTAAAGTCATGTAAGTATTGCGGTGAGCCAACATCAAGAGAAATCTGTAGAGCATGTGAACTACTAGAGTCAATAGGGGTTACATCTTGAAGACCACGAAGTACATGTCCTATTATGTAGGTAAGCTACCTATAGGTTGCAGGCTATGCATGAATGGCATGAAGTTGGTTTACTTCGTAACAGGTTTATGCTCAAGATCGTGCTTTTATTGCCCATTATCAAGAGAGAGAAAAGGCAAGGACGTAACATATGCAGATGAAGTTCCAGTAAAAAGCATAGAGGATGTGATTAACGAGGCAAAAGCAATAAAAGCAAAGGGAGTTGGCGTAACGGGGGGAGATCCCTTACTAAAAACCAAGAGAGTTATCGAAACATTGAAAGCGCTAAAAGAAAACTTTCACGATAAGCTACACATCCATTTATACACTACGACTCAACCCCATGTTAACAATACTACGTTAAGCATGCTGCTTGAAATCGGAATAGATGAATTACGCTTTCACCCAAAGCTCGAAACTGATGACCCTCTACTACCAGTCAAACTAGCGGTGGACATGGGCTTTAATGTCGGAATTGAAATTCCAGCATTACCAGGCTTTGAAGATAGAACACTTAGAATATTGGATAGAGCCAGAAGACTAGGAGCTACATTCATCATAATAAACGAGCTAGAGATGACAGAGTCCAATGCCGCAATGCTTCAAATCAGAGGCTATAGGTTAAAGCCAGACTCAGCATCAGCCGTTGAAGGTAGCTGGGAAACGGCCATGACTATACTTAAAAGTATTGAGGAAATGGGTCTTAACGGCCATTTCTGCCCAGCATACATTAAAGACTCAGCCCAATTTAGAAATAGACTAAGGAGGAAGGCTAAAAGCATAGCCATGCCACATGAAACCATAACTCGAGACCCCCTATTAGTCAAAGGGGTCATCGAGCCGCCTAAGGAAGTTACTCTTGAAGAAACCGCTAACATGATCAGAGCCATGATTCCCGATGCCCATGTATACATAAACTATGAAAGAAGAAGGGTTGAGTGTAATTACAAGATACTGAAGTTAATGGCAAAGAAACTTAAGAGAAGAGGATTTAAGTTAAGCATAGTAGGCGAAATGCCAACAAGCTTTAGAGAGCAAGTTCTTCTAAAACCCCTCTAAATCACAAGCCTATCTCTCTTTCAGCCCTCTCCTTAGCCCTTATTATCCTCTCCGTGACTTTAGGAGGTAGTGCTACATCCTCTTTACGCATCGAAGTAGGACCTATGACCACGAGCCCCCTACCATCAACAATATCTATTTCGTACATCCTCTTGTCATGAGGGGTCCACCTCATCTTCTCTATCATTATAAAGCGCCTCAAAACACCTCCAGCAACACTTCTTCTAAATCTGATAATTCCATCAGCGACATGCTCAATGCCAAAGCCAAATGCCTCAGAAGTCGTAATGGCGTACTGGCTAGTCATCAATATTGTTAAGTCCCATTGGGTCAAGACTCTCTTAATAAAATAGCTATGTCTTCTAGCCATAGCGGGGGCATCAAGCCAAAAAGCCGATAATGAATCTATCACAAGCCTCGTTGGCCCATAACCAAGGTACTTCTTTGCCTCAATAACTTTCTGGACAAGCTCTTCAGGGTTGAGAGAGGTCAAAGTCCAAGGAGCCTTTTCTCCACGCATAAGCGCATCAATAATCACAAGCCTCTTCTCCTCTTCTCCCTCCTTGAAGTTAAAGCCGAATTGAGATGCTTGAACAATAATTGAGCTCCTGCTCTCCTCAGTTGTTATGAAAATACCCTTCTCTCCTCTTCTTAGGCCCTCAGCTATGAAATGTATGCAAAAAACTGTTTTTCCGGTACCAGGCTCGCCAGTAACGGCTACAGCAAAACCCCTAGGTATGCCTCCAGCTAGCATTTCATCTATCTTAGGTATTCCTGTTGAAACGCGCTCAACCCGTATAGGAGTAGACATACACGATTAAACTAGCAGAACACCATAATTAACGTTTAGCTTTGAGACAAGTTTATTTAACCCCCTTATGATGAGAGACAATACTGGTGGGATGTTGCTTTTACGTGTAGCAGCACTAATGACAGCTCTAACCGCGTTATTTGCAGTAATAGGATTTGCGATCGGCTGGTTCTTGGGTAACCCCCTCCTATACACCATAATAGCCATATTCATAGCGGCGATTTTCAACGTCACGGCCTTCCTATACTCAGATAAATTCGTCTTAGCAGCTACAGGAGCCAAATTGATAAGCCCAACTGAAGCTCCTAGGCTACATGCAATAGTCGATAGAGTCGCTAGAAATGCAGGCATACCGAAGCCTAAAGTTGCCATTATAAAGAAAAACGTACCAAATGCATTTGCAACAGGCAGAGACCCAAATCATGCAGTTGTAGCCGTGACCGAAGGCTTATTACACTCCTTATCTGATGATGAGGTTGAAGCCGTGATAGGCCATGAAATAGCGCACATAAAGCATAGAGACACATTAATAATGACATTAGCCGCTACAATAGCGGGAGCCATAGGGTACTTGGCCTTCATAGGTAGATGGGCCTTCATATTCGGTGGAGCAAGAGACCGCGATTCAGGCATGTCCCTATTATTGTTATTAGCATTAATATTAGCGCCAATAGCAGCAGTCTTTGTTCAATTGGCAATATCAAGAGCTAATGAGTATAGAGCTGATGAAGGCTCAGCACACATAACTAGAAGACCTCTATCATTAGCAAGAGCCCTATCGAAAATAGAAATGGCAGTTAGGAGAAGACCTCTATCCGATGCCATGCCATCAACAGCACCACTATGGATAGTAAACCCCATAAGAGGAGATTCTCTCGCTGAGCTATTCTCTACGCATCCGCCAACAGAAAAGAGAATAGCAAGGCTCAAAAAGATAGCCGAGCAAATGGGCTATGCTTAGAGAGCGATAACACATGAATTCTTTAGAGCAACAGCATTACTCTAGACTAGACGTAAAACATGAAATAGCAAGGTTCGCCCAAAAGAGATGGATAGGCATACATTGCATTAAGAGAGACGCAGAAGGAAATAGAATTATGATCAGATACCTAAATGGAAAACCCATAACCATAAGCTCTCCTAACGACATAGATCTCCTATGGCAAAATCTAAGAGATAAAGGTGTGAGAACAATCTATGCCACAGCAGCAAAATATCATAAGCTCATATCAATCGAAGACGTAAAGTCCATAACCAACATGCTGCTCTACACGCCAACATGGGATATAGACAACGATTTCAATCACTGGAAATCGACAATTAAAGCTTGTCTAGAGATCATAGAGGCCTTAAAGGACGAAGGAATCGAAAAATCAATTTATGTCAAATGGAGCGGAGATGGCGCTCACGTACACCTCCACGAGAAAGCATTAACAAACAAATCACTGAAGGGTAGAACGCCAATAGACGTGGCATATGCAATCGTTGAATACATAAGGCTAAAGGTCGAGCCAAGAATACAAGAAATAGCTGTACGCGACGAATGTAACCTTAAAGTTGAAAATAAGATAGACAGACAACGCATGTTTACATGTCCTCTAAGTCTTCATAGAGACAACGATAGAGTTTGCATATGCATGAAGCCAAATCAGTTACAGCACTTTAAGCCATCATGGGTCAACCCTAAGACATATTATCACAACAGTGAATGGGATTACTATGAGGAAGGAGAAGCAGATCAGCTTGCCGAGAAAGCCATAAGTATCATCGGTGGCCTTCCACCAAGAAAAACTCGAAGAAGAAAATATTCAAAACTTGATGAAGCAATATTAAGATGGTTAAGAATATCTAATGACATGTAAAATTCTCTAAGGCCTTCTTGAATCTCTTTTCATTCTCATGTTCGAACCCCATGCCGCCAATATCATAAACAACAACGAATCTCCTGGTGTCGTCGCAAAATAAGTGCATCGTCCAGACATCCTGACCCAGAAATGTCTTAATTAAGAGACCTCCATATCTCACGAGCATTCTCATATGTGTTATGAAGGCTCTATGCCCATTTATCTCTGTAACCTCCCTTGATAAAACCTCAAACTTTCTAATCCTTCTACTCTTGGTAAGACCTTGAATCATATATTCAACATAGTTATCCAGATTGCTATGCTTCTTCAAAACTTTGTTAAGTGGCCCCCATATGACCGTCAAGTAGGGACCTTCAGCTGATTTGAAAACTACCTCTCCATCATCCCTCTTAAGCTTCTTGACATCAACACTCCACCCTTTAGGATAGTAGACTCCAATACCATAAACCTCAAACCTCTCAAAATCAGTCATGTCATAAACCTCCTAAAACACAGTAACCATGAATCGGTTTAATATGTTTACCCCGCTCCATGTTAGCCGTAATAAATACTCAATTAAATTTATGTAATACAGCTGTAACAGTAGGTATTCCTCAGCCTCCCAAGACCTCTACTTTAATAACGTACATTGTTAAGAAGCCTAGCCATATCCTCTTATAAACCCAAGCTTAAACTTTTTAAAGTCACTATTTTTCAGAAAGCTTCAAGTTTAAGGGGGGTGTTGGCAGAAATGATAATGAACATGAGCATAGAAGTGTTCCTTGGTGGCTTCGTACTAACAATACTAGCGGCAATAATAGGCATAGCAGTGGGCATCCCTCTTTACAGGAAGTGGTCAAAAGAGGAACAGGGAGAGTGAAGGGGGGTTTAGATAATGG
>QMSF01000022.1 GCA_003649565.1 Thermoprotei archaeon
ATAATATCAAATGAAGCAGCAGATGTTTTGCTAAGCGAGGAGTTAAAGGAGCTTAAAATTGAAGAATTATCAGAAAAGCTGAAGTCGGCTTGTGCTGTAGCTCGAGCTACACCTGAAGATAAGCTAAAGATAGTTCAAGCACTGAAGATTAAGGGAGAAGTCGTCGCAATGACCGGTGATGGTGTTAACGATGCGCCTGCACTGAAGATGTCTGATGTCGGAGTGGCGATGGGCTTGAGAGGATCAGATGTTGCTAAAGAAGCTTCGCACGTCATATTAACTGATGACAACTTTGCCAGCTTAGTCGCAGGCATTATGGAAGGTAGGACCATAACTGAAAACATAAGAAAAGCTGTAACATACCTCTTAACAACAAGCTTCGCAATACTATTTCTCGTCTTCGCCTCATCAACGCTGTTTGGAGCGCGCTACATAGCTCTCAATGCGCTTCAAATACTAATGCTAAACATAGTGCTACAAGGAGTCCCAGCATTAGCCATAAGCTTTGATAGACCAAGTCAAGGAATTATGAAGCTTCATCCGAGACATTTCCAAAGCATTGTCACTTGGAGGTCCATAGCCTATCCATTAGTATATGGAGGCGTAGTATCGATAATCCTCTTAATGACCTACATGTATATGATGCCGAGATATGGCTTCGAATTATCATCAACAACTATGTATGTTGCCACTTCGACTATGCTATTAGCATCACTATACCTCATAAGATTGATATACAGATCAAGTCTTCTAGGAAATATGTGGATTCATGTAGCTGTAGCTTCATCCTTCTTAATTCAGTTATTGACCATTTACTATGAGCCCATAGGAACGGTCTTTAAGTGCGTGCCATTAACATTAGAGGCCTGGTGTATTGTAGCTTTATTAACAGCAATACCGATAGTCATTTCTGTAATAGCGAAAATTGCGGTGAAGGCCTCTTGAAACTAATGGAGATAGCTTTTCCACGAGATCTATTTGAAGGCCTACTTCAATTAGCCAAAGATAATCATCCACATGAAATATTCCTCTTACTAAGAGGAAGAATGGAGAAAATGACTGCGTATGTCGAAGAATTCATCTTCCCCATAGGAACAACCTTTGGATTAGGCTTCTCCGGCTTCTCACCTTACAGCTTACCTCTAGACCCCTCAATAATTGGAAGCGTTCATTCACATCCATCAGGCTTGCCAAGACCATCAATACAAGATTTGCATAGCTTCTTCGGCGTCATAATGGTCATAGTAGCTTATCCATACGATTTAACCTCAACGGCGGCCTATCACAAATCAGGAAGGATGCTTAAAATAAGGGTCATTTAATGCTCGAGTAAAACCGCGAAACCTTCTTTTTATTCAAAGAACTCACAATTAATGTCGGTGTATATATGTCAGAACATGAAGGTAAATGCCCCAGGTGTGGATCTTCATCAGCAAATTATGGCGTCGTCCTAATACCTGTTGGTACAACAAGGAAAGCTAGGGTTTCTGTAAATGTTTGCAGTAAATGCAACTTAGTCTTCTATGAACTTAAACAACCTCAATAATCTCTGGTGTTCTAAAAGAGCTATCTTTCACCCAACTCTCTTTTTATTGAGCTTCTCCACCTAGACTCTAATGAATAGCCATACTATCGCATTAAGAGGCGTGACACCAAAATGTTTTAGCTCTGAAGATTGATATGAAAGAGTGTGAGGGAGCTTCATGCCGGGTGTTGTTAGATTTGGAGTTTCCCTACCATCTGATGTCGCTAAGGAATTCGATGAAATGATCGATAGAATGGGCTATAGAAATAGATCTAAGGCAATACTTGACGCAGTTAAGTCATTTCTAGCTGAGTTGAAATGGACTGCTGGAGGAAGTGAAATAGTTGTAGGCTCCTTATCGTTCTTATATAATCATGAAGTTAAAGGCCTTGAAGAGTACTTGACTGATATAGAGCATGAGTTTAAAGATATAGTAACAGCGACGCTGCACATCCATGTTAGCGAAAAAATATGTCACAAGATAATAGCTGTTAGAGGTCCAGCCGAGGAGATAAAGAAGCTTGCATTAAAGATCGCATCAAAGAAAGGCGTAGAGCAACTCAAAGTTAACATTTCAGCGCCTTAAACCAAGCTTATTATGCCTAGAGTACCAGCCAATATCAGGCATGCAGCTATGAGAGAGCCTACAGCTATTGCTATAATGGATCTCTGAGGTTTAAGCCCTAAAATGTGAGAGAGAAGGGAACCTGTCCAAACACCGCTTCCTGGCAACGGTATAGCAACGAAAATTGCAAGACCCATAAGCCCATATCTCTCAATATACTTCTCGCCTCTACGCCTTATCTTGAAAAGCAGATTTCGATAGATCATCGCTATGAAGCCTCGAATGCCCTGATCGCCACTTAAAGCCCATTTCTCAAGAGCTGATAAGCCCAAGAGCAGAAAGGGTGCTGGTATCAGGTTTCCTATTATTGATATAAGTAAGACTTCAAGAGCGGGCAGATTAGCGATCACTATACCGAAGGGTATTGAAGCTCTCGTTTCAAGCACAGGTATCAATGCTAATAGAAACACCTTAAGCTCTTCGCTGAGCATTGCTTATCTCAATATCGAACTAAAGACATAAATTTTGCTTTATGAACACTTAAGAAGGGAGGTAAGGTTTTGCCACATCTCAATGCCCTTGACATAGCAACAAAAAATGTCATAACTGGTGCTCCTCATGAAAGCCTTGCAGTTATTAGAGACTTAATGATAAAGCATGGAGTTGGTAGGATAGTAATAACTGAAGACAATAAGCCAATAGGCATAGTGACTAAGAGAGACATAGTAAAGTTCCTTTCAATTGACGACACCGACAGAAGCTTACTAGAAATACCAGTCTCTGAGGTCATGAACATTAACTTGGTGATAATAAAGCCGAACCTTGATGTTAGAACAACAGCAAGCATAATGCTCGATAACAACATAAGTTCTCTACTAATAGTTGACAAGGAGCGTCTTGTAGGCATCATAACAAAAACAGACATTTGCAGATATTGTAGTGAGCATTGTAAAGGAGTTTTTAAGGTAAAGGACTTTATGACGAGAAACGTCATATACGTCAAACCTATGCACTCATTGTTTAGGATAATGAACTTGATGGTCAAACATAATATAAGCAGAGTCCTAGTATTAAGTGATGACAATAAACCATTAGGGATAGTCACCCTGACAGATCTTACATTCTACACATCATCGCTTAGACCAGTTAAGCACCCTACATTCGAGGTAATACCTTCATCGCTTATAATGACTGCTGAGGACATTATGACGAGAAATCCAATAACCATAAATGAGGACGAGGATATATCAAAGGCGTCAGAAATCATGGTTGAAAGGAAAATAAGCGGGTTACCAGTAATTGATCATAACGAGAGGTTGAGCGGCATCATAACAAAAACTGATATAGTGAAGGCTGTAGCGTGCTTTAAAGACGCCTAAGTCGCGCTTAAGCTCCATAACTCGTCAGCCAACATCTTCAAGAACACTCCAACATCGGACACCACTCCTACGGCATGTGCTGTTCCGCGATCTAAGAGCTTAATTATGGTTGCAGGGTTGATGTCGACGCATACGACTTTTACCGTTGCTGGAAGCATGTTGCCTACAGCTATTGAGTGCAAGGTTGTCGCAAGCATTAAAACCATGTCAATACTCTTAAGAAGCTCTCTATATGCCTTTTGAGCTTCAACAACATCAGTTATAACGTCAGGCAAGGGGCCATCATCTCTGATAGACCCTGCTAAAACATAGGGGACGCCTCGAACAATGCATTCATACATAATCCCCTTCTTCAAAATACCCTTCTCGACGGCAGCCTTTAAGGAGCCAGCCTTCATGATCTCGTTTATCGCTGCAAGGTGATTTCTATGTCCTTTAGAGGCAGCTACGCCTTCATCAACCTTAACTCCAAGGCTTGTCCCAAAAAGGGCGTATTCCACATCGTGAACGGCTAGAGCATTTCCAGCCAGAAGAGCGTCAACGTAGCCAAGCCTTATGATCCTAGCTAGGGCTGGAGCGCCACCAGTATGCACGACAGCTGGTCCAGCTACAACAGCAATCTTCCCTCCTTTACGCTTTATGTCGTGTATATCCTTGGCTATGTGCTTGACTATCGACGTTGAAGGCTTTTCAGGCGAGACCTTGCTGCTCATAAACTCAAAGACCCTTAAGCTCTCACGAGGTCTCTCCGGAGGCTTGACTCTAATCCCCTTCTCACCGACGACAATTAAATCACCCTTCTTGATCTCTCTCAACGGTACACATCGAGCTCTCTTAGCCTGAGGATTAACAACTATAACTTTATCCATCATTATGTCCTCAACGGGTATCCAAGAACCTTGATAGTAAATCTCTGTAGGGAAATTAGTTGTTGAATAGAAATCGTCTGGTGCAACACCATCCATAGGAGCAGGTTTAAGCTCAACTTCTTTAGCTTGAACGGGAACTGCCCCAAGCCTATAAAGCTCCTTCAACATTTCATTTAGATGTTCCCTGCTCTTACCCTTAACAATTAATCTCGCCCTGCTATACTCATGCTTTCTCTTTCCAACATTAAATTCGACTATCTCAAAATCCCCTTCAAGCTCCATTATTCTATCCAGTATCCTCGTTAAAATCATTGAGTCTATCAGGTGACCTTCAACTTGAACTTCCTCGGCATACTCATAGCTCATTCAGCTCAGCCTCTATTACGCTGCCTCTGTTGAATAACAAAAAACCGAAATTAAAGATTAATCTCCCATCAATTTCAAGTAGAGACATGCATAAAAACATGCTTATGCTGCTTAATCCCAATAAACCCCCTGTTTTACCTATGATTTAGATGGGGTAAAAATTTGAAAATAAGGTCTAAATGGCTCCGAACTTTTCGTACCATTCAACGTATCTTTTAATTTGTTCTCGGCTAACCGAAGGTTTCCTCTTATCTATAACCTCAAGAAAGTCCTTCATGCGAGCTTCTCTTAGATCCCCATCTAAGGCTTCACCTATATCCTCTACGAGCTTAAATTGAACCTCTCTACAGACTTCCTCGATGTCATGGGCCGTATAGCCTTCAGTTTGTAGTGCAAGGCGCTCAAAGTCCACGTCCTTGGCAAGCCTAAGTCCCTTAGTGTAATGCTTAAAGAGCTCAATTCTGGTTTCATAGTCTGGAGGTGGAACGTAAATCCTCTTTTGAAATCTCCTTAGAAATGCATGGTCTAATAACCAAGGTTTGTTAGTTGCGCCTATAACGTAGACGTAGAACCTCCTACCTTTACACTGTAGGCCATCCATTTCCTTTAGTAGCTGGCTTCTCATTCTAGCCTCTCCGCCAACCTCATTGCTATAAATCCCTGTTAATGCCTCAACTTCATCAATGAATATTATGGCTGGCCTATGTCTTGAAGCTTTTTTGCGAGCAGCCTCAAAGAGTCTTGCTACATTTTTCTCGCTTTCACCAAGCCATTTGGACATGACTAGCGAGGGGTCAACGTGGAAGAAGTGGGCATTAAGCTCTGATGCTAAAGCTGCAACAATAAGAGTTTTACCACAGCCTGGAGGCCCAAATAGGAGTATTCCAGTAGGCCATCCTAATGGCAGTTTTTCAGGTCCAACTCTAGTTGGAAGTATGATGGCCTTCTTCATTATGTCCTTCACATGCTCTAGCCCGACGACGTCATCCCACGTTATGTTGGGCCTCTCCCTCAATAGATAATCGTCGCCTACAGCTGCATCATCAGTAGTGCTCGTCTTATCAATATTTGACACGAAGCCCATTGACAAACCCATTTGAAGCTGCTTAACTCGCTGTTGATACATCAAGGCTTTCTCTATGTAAACCCTATTAAGCGGATAATTAGGATACAACTTAACGAGTTTGAGCAGAACTTCAGCAGCTTTAGAATAGTTCTCAATTGCTTTACCCCTCATCCCCTCCCTCTCATAATTCGTGGCATCCTCAGCATACTTTAAGGCGAGTTTCTCGAGTTCATTGGCTACCACGTTTCTCCCCTCAGCGGGCTAAAGAAGCTCGCTTAGCTTAATAATAAAAGGGGGGTATTACAGATTAAATGGTTTTTATCTTGCCCTCTGATGCCAGCTTTTCAATAGCCCTCCTAACTTCTTGAGGTGTTACATTGAGATCTGATGCGCATTTGCTTATTAGAAGCTCTCCTCCATGCTCCTTGATGTACTCTAAGAGCCTCTCTTCAAGGGTCTCTTCAGCGCCTTTAACTGAAGACGAACTTGAAGCCACGACTGGTAGCTTCTCAGCTGCTGGTGTTGGTAATTCAGGTAGCTTCTCTCTTAATCTCTGTTCTGCAACGACTTCAGCCTCTTGTAGGACCTTTAATGCCTCTTCACTAGCAACGACTTCAGCCTCTCTCGGCTCACCTATGTCTATGAGTATGCTACCGAGCATCTTATTGACATTGTCAAGCTCTAATGCCACTTCAGGTATTATGTTCGTTAACTGACCTCTTAGACCCTGAATTATCTTTACCACAGGTCCTAATTGGACCATAGCATCTCCAAGCTGCTCAACGGTCTCAAGCCTTAAAATAACCTGCTCTATTGCCAAGCTGCTTGCCATAACCGTCTTTGTTAGCTTTCTCAGCTCGGCAAGCTCATTAGCGTAAAGAATGGCGTGAAGCTCATCGCCCCATGCCTTTGCCATAGCGCATGCATTGAATAGCTCTTTGTCTCTTTCCTGAAGTCTGGCCAATAACTGTTGAAGTCTTCTATGTTGAGCATTAAGCACCTTAAGTGCTTGATATATTCTCTCTTTAAGCGGAGTCCTCTTTAGCTTGTGCCATAAACGGCGCACCTCGCCTCCACCTCACTGTAGCTCTGTAATGCTAGTAGTCTTTGACGTGCACTACGAGCGTACCTAGGCCCTCTGACTCCTCTTCTTCTCCGCCAGTCTTCGGGAGCTCAGGTGGTGTAGTTAAGAGCTTTTCAAGCTCAGCTATGGAAGCCTCAAGATCCTTCTTCTCGCTGGTTATCCTGTTTATACCAGCTTGTATCATGCTCATTATGGAGTTGAAGTATGCCTCGTCAATCTCACCTATTCTGTATGATATCTTGGCGCTTGTTGAGGCAAGCTGCAATACCTTCAATTGAGAGTCAAGCTCAGCTATTCTACCCTTAATCTTATCGACTATTTCACTAGCCTTGTCCTTTAATTCTTTGAGTGTAGCGTTGAACTGTGATTGGAAGTGCTCATAGATTTCTTGGGTTATCTCCTTCTTCTCTAATAGCTCCTCGAGCGCCAAGCTCTTCTTCCATGCGAGTGATAACTCATTAGCCAGCTTGTTTGCTTCAACTTTTAATGCTGAGAGGACCTTGATGATGTCGTTCTCTATGACTATGCACTCTGTCGAATAGCTGTTGAATTCTCCATCACCATGCTCTAGCACGACAGTCTTGACATTGCTCAGAGCGTCGCTTACGAAGGCAGCTATCTTTCCTACAAGCCTACCATAGGGGTCTCTAACTTGCTTACTTATGTATTTAACAAAGTCGGCAACCGTAAACTCAGTCACTTACATCACCCCCTACCTAATAGTTTTTTGTTTATCAGAAGTTGATACGCCTGAAGTTGGGACTTCAGGCAGCTTCTCCTTCATTTTCTGCTCGGCTACAACCATGGCCTCCTCTAGGATTTTCTGGGCCTCCTCTGTTGCCTCTAGTGTGACGGACTGGCCTGTTGCTTGACCTGCTTCTACGACTAAGCTATTGAGGAGCTCGCTTAATTCGCTAAGTTCTTGTTCAGCATCTGGCAATACTCCTGATAAGCTGCTCTTAATGTTCCTAATGACGTCAACAGCTGGGGCCATAGCGACTACGAGCTCACCAACCTCCTTTATCGTTCCAAGCCTTAACAGAACCTTTTCAAGTGATAGCTTGCTGTACAGGATGACTTTGCTCATCTTCCTAAGCTCAGCAAGCTCATTAGCGTAAAGCGTGGCTCTATCAGTCTCATGCTTCATGAAGGCTTCAACAACCTTCTCAAATATCTTCCTGTCCCTCTCCATCAACCTAGTGCTAACTTGATCCAGCTTGTTCAGCTGTAACTTGAGCTTGTTCATGGCGAGGTCTATCTTGCGCTTAAGAGGAGCATCAGGAATGACCAGTGATCTCACCTTCGACGCTATCGGCTCCTTCAGCTGCTTATCCCATCTCTTAGCGAATTTCTCAATTCTAGACAAGCTTACTTCACCTCATGCTTTCAAGATGTCTTACGGTCAATAAAAGGGTATGTTAAAACGGAGATTGAAAGAGTAGCAAAAATTGAAATATCAGCATTTAAAGTGTCGATCTTACCATGGCTTCTCTCGATATGAGCTTAAAGCGCTAATGTTTCTAGCAACCTCCTTTAGTTCTTCGATTAAAGCTTCGAAGTATTCCAAATAACCCCTTTTAAACAGACCATGTTAATGAAGGAAAGCTCTCATAACCCCTGATGACTCAGAGGATCTTCAAGTGAAGAGGACACGTGAAACGGGATCTAATAAGTTTTTCTCTGAGAGAACTACCGACTTCAATAAGCTTATATAACACGACGTTGATTTTAAGGCATCTTTCTTTGGTGAAGCTTTCTCTCAATGAAATATGCTGCTATAAAACATCCAACAGCCGCAGCTAAACATGTCAATACTGGTTGAGGTATGCTGGGCAAGTCGGCTAATGTCGGGAATGGAACTGTTGAGAAAGGCGTTGGTTCAATCCATGGCAGAAGACCTATAAGAGATACTACAGCTGAGAACATCAATCCCCCAACGCCGATAGTTAAACCTAGACATCCAAGCCTCCTATTAATGAAAAACGCTAGGCACGCAAAGATTACGGACCAGAAAATGAAGTTAGCTAAGGCATATGCCAACTGGACGTCTGCCAATGCTTTCACCGTGTTAGTGATAACGCTTGAGCACTTAAGATTAGTTTTCAATAGAGCCGTTAAAAACAGTCTAACATCCCTCTCCTATTGTTCATAACCTTTAAATGCTCTCATCAACTTCCGCTCTCTATGAATTTAAAGCCCAAAAACTTCATGTA
>QMSF01000023.1 GCA_003649565.1 Thermoprotei archaeon
GAGGATTTCCTTGGGCTATGCATTTGGTTTCAACGACTGCAACTTTTTTGCCCCATATCTTGCTTATTACACCGGAAATTAGTCCTCTAAGCAGGTGGCTGCTAGGCGTCGTACTGCGATGTCCCATGCACTCTATACTTTCATGTATTATTATCTTGCATCGCTTTTTGTCCACGTACTCCTCTACTTTAAAGCGACCATATCCCATGCTTTCCATGTATAATAGGCTTTGATCTAAAGTTGCATATCGATCCTTGCAGTGAGCCATTATCCTATCTGCCAAGTCTTCGCCAGCCCTCAAACCTAAATGGAAGATCATTGCCTGCCCTCCTGTTCCAAGCTCTCTAAATAGCTTAAAGAAGCCATTTAAATCGGCAAGAGTGAAGACCACTAGCCTTGCCTCTCCTGGGCTTATGGGTGCATCCATTACTTCAGCTCTGACTATTTCACCCATTTTTCTGATGTCACTCATGAAGTCGCTTAGAAGTCCTTCTAAGCCAGTTATGTCTAAGAGAAAAACGGCTTTAGCATGCTTTGTTGAAGGTAATGTCTGAACAATATGACTTAAGAGTCCAACACCTCGGCTTGCCACCATCTTCATTAGCTTATCTACAAGCTCGGTTCCACCATCGAACTCGATGTTTAATAAAACTAGCTTACGTGTCGTTAAGCTGTCCGTGCGGTTAGGTGAGCAACATGCAGAGTATCTCTCACCGCTTAAATTCACTAGGGCTAACCCCCAAGCTGACCTCTTATCCTTCCTCAAGAAATGGTCTTATTTTTTTCGGCGCATAGCTTATTATTTAATCCATCAGGGCGAAGACTAGTTTTATGCTGGCACTCAAGGAATAACAGGAAATGGTGGGTTACATAATTGCTTGAAAATTGGGTTACGTACTACATAACCTGCACGGTCATAATGGTATTAGCATTCGTATTTGACTTAGCGATAGGTGATCCACCAAGTAGACTTCATCCTGTTGTGTGGATGGGCTATGTAATAGGTAAGGCCAAGAGACTTAATAGAGGCTCAAGATTGGCTAGAAGAGTCTTGGGAGTTCTTGTAGCCATAGCTATCATAGCACTTTTCTCCATTCCTATTTACTTGACCCTTAAAGTCCTCAGCAACGTGAGCTACATAGCTTATATCATAATCGCAGGGCTACTTCTTAAATTCTCATTTGCCTTTAGATCGCTGGCTGACTATACGAAGCCCATAGCCGAGAAGCTCATGGCTGGTGATATTGATGGAGCTAGAAGCTTTATACCTTATATAGCTAGAAGGGATCCAGCTAAGCTTAATGAAGAACTTATGGTATCTACAGCCGTAGAATCCATAGCTGAAAGCACCGTTGATGGCGTTACATCCCCACTATTCTACTTCGCACTTTTCGGAGTGCCAGGCGCAATAGCATATAGAGTTGCTAATACTCTTGACTCAATGCTCGGCTATAAGACTCAGGAGCTTAAGGACTTTGGCTGGTTTTCAGCTAGGCTAGATACAATCCTAAATTTCATATCGTCTAGATTAACAGCTTTATTAATAGCGTTTTCAGCTTGGCTTCTCAAGCTTAATGGAAGGTCAAGCCTGAAGATAGCCTTGAGAGATCACTCTAAAACAGAGAGCTTAAATGCCGGATGGCCCATGTCAGCAATGGCTGGAGCACTCAATGTGAGGCTCATAAAAGTAGGCTTTTATGAGCTTGGAGATCCAGTTAATGAACTCAAGCCAATACATATTCTTCAAGCAATTAAGATCATGAGGTTAACGGTGTTACTCTACATAATTATTATATGTTTGCCCATACTAGCTTTAAGATGCATTTTCTTAACTCCATGGGTGATATGAGGTGAGCATATTCATAAAAGGTGTTAAGTTTGAGGTTTATGATGGTAATTTGATGATCTTATTTGATGAACCTCGAAGAGTTATTAGCTCTGCAGTACTTAATGGCGGTATAGTTTATGCCAATGCCATTTTAAATCATCAAGTTGATAAGAACTTTGATCATAGAGATCCTGAAGGTTATCTTAAAAGCGTTGTTGAGAGTCTCAGGCTTAAAGGTACTGTCGTCGGCTTAATGACCGCAGCAAATGTAGAGAAATATGGGTTTTCCCGCTATGATGAAGGCGGTATAGCCGTTACGTCGATAATAACTGCTGGGGTATCAAATGCCTCTACGTGCGGTGAGTCTATAAATCACCGCGGCGTGGGCACGATAAACATCATAGTCTTAATCGAGGCGTCTATGACCGATTCATGCATGATAGAGGTCATTAAAACAGTTACTGAAGCTAAGTGTAGGGCATTAGCTCATCTCGATGTAAGAAGCGTCAATAGTGGTGAGCTAGCTACTGGGACGACGACGGACTGCATCGCCATAGCTGAGCTTAGAGGCAAAATGAATCTCAGATACGCAGGGCCGGGAACTAAGCTTGGTGAATTAATAGGGAGAACGGTCTTCGAAGCTTTGATTCAAGCATTAGAGAGAAATGAGGGACTCAAGGCTGGTAGGAGCCTCTTAGATAGGCTCAGGGAGAGAGGGATTACATTTGAAGACATGATTAATGCTGGGCTAGAGATGTTTATTCCACATCCAGGTGTTGAAACCAGAGAGAAGGCAGCTGAAATGCTTAGAGAGGAGCTTCTTGAACTCATGAGCGATGTAAACATATCATCTCTTGTACTTGCTGGATTGAGGCTTGAGGAAGATGCTAAGAGAGGCCTAATACCCGGCTTAAGCCCTTCAAGCTACTCTAAGGACCCGGTATTCCTTGTAGCCGACGAAGTGTTAGGCATGTCAATAGCGAATTATGCTGCTGGAACTCTCGGACATTTTGAGTACGTCAGATTTGATAAGGCCAAGCCTGGGATAATAGGTAAGCTAGGGCCCTTTACAGATGACGTGATAGGAGCATTGATAGCAAGCGCATCATCAAGAATGTACAGTAGAGCTATGAGAAGACTAAGGGAGAAGGCTTGAAATGTCGATCTTGCGGATGCTCAAGAACACCTTGGCCTTCTTAACGATTATACCAGTGGGCATGGATGAGCATATATTCAATGACGCTGCGAGATTAATGTGGACTTTCCCGCTTTACGGGGCCTTTATAGGGCTTATTTCTGGAAGTTTAGGTCTAGGATTGTCTTTTATAAGACTTCCACCACTTGCAGTAGCTGTCGTTATGTATGTAGCTCTCCTGGGGATTACGGGTTTTAACCATATGGATGGACTTCTAGACTTTGCTGATGCTATAGCGACTCCCACGTCGAAAGAGAGGAGACTCCAAATAATGAAGGATCAGTATACTGGTGCAGCTGCAGTGACTACAGGTTTGGTTGTGGCAGTAGCAACTATAGCATTTCTAAGCTCTATACCTCCAAGCTTGATGATTCAGGCAATCGTGACATGTGAAGCATCGGCTAAGCTTGGAATGGTAATATCAGCCTTTCTCGGGCCAGCAGCCAGAAAAGGATTGGGGGAGATCTTCATAAACAAGTTTAGAGAAAAGCATAGGTCGGCTAAGCTCGTAGCATCAATAGTGCTATGCTTAGCTTTATCATTAACGTTAGGCGTCATAGGGATGATTACTTGCTTGGCCGGGGCCTTGACGGGAATTATCGTCACAGGGATTGCCAGAAGAGGATTTGGAGGTATTACTGGTGATGTCATGGGAGCCATAAATGAAATTTCTAGGGCAACCTCATTAGCTGCATGCGTGGTGGGATTAAATTGGGGTTTGCAGGCTTGGTTATGGCTGGGGGTAGGGGTTTAAGGCTTAAAGCCGATGTTGAAAAACCTCTCTTATCAATATGCGGATTCTCCATGTTTGAGAGGGTCGTAAATGCCTTAAGAGGGTCAAAATACATAACCTCAATTTTCGCTGCCGTAACTAAATGGACTCCCAAAACCAGATGCAAAGCGCAGGAGCTTGGAGTTACTATCATCGAAACTAGCGGCTTAGGTTACATCGAGGATTTGAGAAAAGCACTTAAGATTCTATGGTCAAATTACGGGTGTAGAAATGTCATAGTTGTAAACTCTGACTTACCATTACTAAGAAGTGAGGTAATAGATGAAGCCATACAGTTTTACCTGAAAAGCGATGCTGAGACATTAACTCTCGTCGTAAAGAAAGATGACTATGTGAAGCTTGGCTTTAAGGCTGATTATCCCTTTGACTATCAAGGGACGGTAGTTGTGCCCATAGGACTGAACATTATTAGGGCAGACCTCGTGAAAGGCAATGAGCCGCTTAAGGAAGTTGTTTACATTTATCCCAAGGCAGAGCTCTTAGTGAACGTCAATACGATTGAGGAGGCTAAGAAGGCCGAAGAACTTTTAAAAATGTATGGAGCATGCCGCGCTTTTTAGCCTTAACCTTTAGCTCTCTTTTAGGAAGCTTAAATTCGAAGTCTACCGGCATATACCATTGACACAACTTATACCTTTCCGTATAGCATGGATGTGATTTCGAGCTTATTCTCCTATTGGCTCTAAGACAAAAAGTATCCCATTTAGCTACAACATCAATCAGACTTTGAGGAGCCGGCACCTTATAGGCATAAGGGCATTTATGAGGCAAGACTCCAGACACCTATGTAAGACTTTATTCGATTAAAAATTAACTTATTGCTCTAGTGCTTTGGACTCTGAAAATCCGTGATTTTGGTTGATGACTGGCTTTTTCACAACGTAAATCGCGTAAGCTTCCCCTCTCTTTATAATGGGTTTTTTATCGGCAATTGTTGATAGTAACTTAGCATCACTTGGTATCTTGAGGTCGCTTGGCCTTATGAACATGTCCTTGTCGGCTATCATCTTTTCTATAATTGCTACACCATTTAATTGCAATGGCTCTGAGATTAGCTCGTTGAAATACGCCTTAATGGTCATTTCGAGTATGTTAGAGGAGGAGATCTCTCTTAGCGCTAAGTAGCTTGTTGTTAATCGAGGATTTACCTCTACGACATATAGCTCGTGGTTCTTTAATATCATGTCTACACCAAAGAAGCCCTTTACATAGCCAAGGGATTTTATGGTCTTTAATGCCGTTGATATAACTAAATCCCTATTCTCCTCATAGGGCACCACATTTCCCAGATAACTTGAGTGCTCTGTAGGGCTTTTCAAAGAAACATTTTGAAGGTTTACGGATAATGGAACTATGACGTTTCCTGATGATAGCAAATTTACGCTTACACTTATGCCATCTATGAACTCCTGTACGATAAAATATGGTAGTTTGCTGTGCTGCTTGACCTTCCTTAAGGCTAAGGATATTTCGTCTGGATGTGTGACCACGCTTAATCCTATGCAGCCATCTCCATCAGCTGGCTTGACGACGACTTTCCCATAAGCCATTAAGGCTCGCTCTATACTTCTAAAGCCTTCATCGAAGCTGGATATTATTGTTCTAGGGGTTTTAATATCGTGAAGCTGAAGGTTTCTCGTTAGAAGCGCTTTGTCTGAAGCTAGGAAAATCGCGCTTGATGGAGAGTTTACTACGTTTAAGCCTTCATCTTCACAAGCCTTGACGAGCGAGTATATCATTCTGCCTGATGAAGGTGCTATGACTATTACTAGGTCGACAGGCTTCTTGGGCGGTATGGAGTCTATTACGTAGACCTCATGGCCAGCAGCCTTAATGTCTTCAATTGATGCTTTTAGTATGGCATCCCCTTCAACCCATGTTGGGCTATATATGTTTCCTGATGCCGTGACATGCTCGTATATGGCTATCTTCACGTTAAAGTCCCTTCAACCTCTAACGCCAGCAATCCCTTTGACTAAGTCCGTCTTGGTTATAATGCCTACAAGCCTCTCGCCATCTACAACAGGCATTCCACTAAAGCCATGTTCAATCATAATTTCAGCTGCTTTAGCGGCGTCTTCATTTGCCTCTACTACGTATGGATCCGGGGTCATTATGTCTTCGGCTATTGGCACCATGTAGATCCTAACTGTCGTCTCTCTATCCTTATACTGCTTAACTCTTTGTTTAACGAACTTACCTTTATTAGGAGCAGGCTTAACGTGCTTGCTAAAGACTATATCCGTCTCTGTTATGATGCCAACAGGTCTATCATTATCAACGACCACCACTCTTGATATATTATACTTGGCTAGTAGCTCTTGAACCTTGAATATGCTATGTGTTCTCTTAACGGTGACTGGATACTTTGTCATCAAGTCACTTACAAGGTAAGTCCCTCGATATCCCTCCACGAAGGCCTTCATCAAGTCCGTCTTGGTTATTATTCCGACGAGATCGCCAGCTATTGGCGTGACCACTGGAAGACCGCTTATCCAGCTCTTAATCATGGTTTTAGCAGCCTTCTTGATCGTCATTTGAGGAGTTGCAAGTTTAAGTTCCATAGGTTCCTTTACGTCGCCTACATAGATTGACTCCAGAGGTCTATCTCTCCATTCCTTTGAAGCCATTATCCTAACCATATCACCTTTCGTGATTATGCCTATGGGCTTAAGCTTCTCATCAATTATTACGACTCTGCTTATTCCATGTTTAAGCAATAGATTTCTAACATAAGCGAGACTGTCGGTAAGCCTCGTCGTTATGACAGGAGAACTCATATATCTTGAGACTATCAAGGCGAGACACCTAACTGCAACTTCAATGTTAATATCCTAACCTTAAATTAATTTGCGTCCTGAAAAGCTTAAGCTTGAAATCTACTCCTTAAGTGTGATTATCGAGCCATTCATGGGGACTTCTATCCTCTTGGCGTAGCCACCAGCTGAATCTATGAGTTTCTTTATGCTCTCCTCTTCGCCATGTATCAACACCAGAGTTTCAGGCTTGACGGTCGCTATGAACTTACATAGCTCTGAGTGCATTGCATGCCTCGAAATCTCAATGTGATAAACCTTGCAGTTTATTTGCACCTTAACTTTCTCTCGAGCTATGAAGTCCATGACCTCAACTTCTTTAGCTCCAGAGACTATCTCGCTTGCTGGTGTTTGAGGATCTACATATCCACATATCACAACAGCATTTTCAGGGTTATGAGCAAGCTTTGCCAGGTACCATTGGCTCCACCCTCCCTTGAGCATTCCTGATGGAGCTACAAATATGCATGGCTCTTTGCGCTCAATGAGTCTACGTCTCTTCTTGAGAGTTCTAGGCTGGAGAAGCCTATCCCAAGCAAACGGGTCTTCGCCATTGATTATGAAGGTCCTCTTGATCTTATCGCTCATATACATTATGAACTGTGAATATATCCTAGTAGCTCTATAAGCCATGCCATCTAGGACTACAGGAACATCAGGCAGCTTAGATTCATGTCTCTTGAGAGCCAATAGTATCTCCTGAGCTTTACCAACAGACATTGCTGGTATTAACACTTTACCTCCACCTTCGAGTGTTGACCTAACAGCGTCAATGAGCTCTCTTTCAAGAGCCTCTCTACCCTTCCTTTCAACGCCGCCATATGTTGATTCGCAGAATAAGACGTCAACACCTTCTAGGTCTGAGGCATCCCAATATTGTAAGTGATTTGATGAGGTCCCCAAATCGCCCGTATAGCCTATTCTCAAGCCATCTATTTCAAGCTCGACAAAAGATGAGCCTAATATGTGACCTGCATCGTGAAGCACTACCTTTATGCCATTGGGCAACTTTATCTTCTCTTCGTACGTGACGTAGCATAGACGTTTTGCAAGCATCTTATTCATTTCCTTGGTATCCCAAAGCCTGGATTCTTCAGGCCATTCTCTCGACATTATGCTAAGCTGATCTCTCCACATCATCCCCACAAGGGCAGCCGTCGGTAAAGTCGCTATCACCTTACCCTTAAAGCCAAGCTTTAAAAGCCTAGGGATGGCGCCACTATGATCTAGATGTGCATGTGTTAACACAGCACTTGAAATGGACTCCACATCAATTAGTTCAAGCTTTGGAGCAGCCTCAAGACCAGTTATCGTCGGATGAACGCCACAGTCAAGCATTATAGCTCCACTTTCACCTTTAATGACTAGACATGCTCTCCCAACTTCCCTGCCAGATCCTAGAACTATCGCCTCTACAGTCATGCTAAAGCCGACATACGCTCTTGACAAACTAACTTAAAAATCTGACCATATTGATCTCCTCCAAAAACCATTAATATTCTCTTCATGTTATATGTATATCTCTGCATGATTTATAGATCTATATATAGAGCGATAAGATACTTACATAAGCTATTTAAAGCGAGCTGCCTCTCTCCTTAGGGCGATAGCTCATTAAGTGAAAAGTAGGTGACGGCTTCAATGATGGAGAGAGGAGAAAGCCCGCAAAGAGTGCTAGAAGAGCTTGTAAAGAGGGTTAAGGTGGACGTTGAGAGATTTAGCTTTAGGGCTTTGGGCTCTATGTGTCCAAAGCCCCCGATGATAGCGAAGATAGCTTACTTTATCGGCATGGATGGTAATGTTGGAGATAGAGGGGTATGGAAGAGCATAGCTGAGCTTGAAGAAGAGGTTATTGAGGATTTGGGGTGCCTTCTATCAAACCCTAATGCTGTTGGAGCCATAGTTTCATGTGGAACTGAGGCCAATATAACGGCTTTATGGGCTGCAAGAAACTATACTGGAAAGCGTGAGGTTATAGTTCCAGCTTCATGCCATGTATCATTCTATAAGGCTGCAGATCTCTTAGGGTTAAAGATCATTAAGGCGCCCTTAAAGAGCGATTACACCGTTGATGTCGATTATGTTAAGCGCAAGATAACCAACAAAACGGCCGCAATAGTCGGCATAGCTGGGACAACGGCTTTAGGCGTTGTCGACTCCATAGCAGAACTAAGTGAAGTGGCCTTAGAGAAGAACGTTTACCTACACGTTGATGCAGCATTTGGA